>CAYIPM010000095.1:0-3836 GCA_964365195.1 Candidatus Woesearchaeota archaeon | reverse complement strand
CTAAATACCAAGGAAAAAATTTTCTACGAAAATTTATTTCCGTTGGTATAGCAAATTCTTTTAAAAGAGATTTTGAGGGCACCGCAAAAGATTATTTTTTGTGATGAGCAGAAAATTTTCTGTCTTTTACTATATATGCTATTCCTCAACTTTATATCCAATAATTTTTCGATGCTTGCCTTCACCCTTATAGATAGGCACTTCTTTTTCTGCTTGACGAAGTTTTGACGAGGAAGAACCATTCATGATGAGAATAATAACTCCAAGTCCGACAAGAATAAGAGAAGGATAAAGAATAAATTCTTTTGGAATACTCTCTAAAAATGGCGCGAATTTTTTTCCAATTGTTGAACTGAGAGCCATACCGATAAGTCCAAGTCCTGCAAGCGCATAACCCCAGATTGATTTCATTGTTCCTCTTTCTCTCTTTATAATAAAAATAAGATTTAAATATCTTTCTTATTACCATTATCATCACAATATAATGCAAAAATTTATATATCAATTGATATATGTTTTATTATGAGCTTAGAAAATCCTTTCATTAGATCACCGACACTTGATACTGTTTTAATGGTTGAGAAAATTATAGAAAAATATAGTGGAGAATCTAATAAGACTGAAATATGGAAAAAATTACCTAAAAAAGTAATGTGGCAGACCTATTTAGTAATTTTAGATTATTTACAAAGTATTAATAAAATTGCTATTGATAGCGAAGGAAAAATAGGATATATCTGGAATCCAGATTTAGCAAAAAAGTTTTCTAAAAGAAAAAGGATTAAAGTATGAGATTCTTAAAACCTTCTGAAGTTGTCTTTGCCGATGATAAGATAGAAAAAGAATTTGATAGTTTAGATAATAGTAATGAAATAAAAATATATATAAAAAGAGCAATTCGAGATATTCAGTTAAATGCTTATTGTGGTATTCAAGTTCCAAAAAAATTATTCCCTCGAGAATATGTACAAAAGTATGGAATTAATAATCTTTGGAAATATGATCTTCCGGATGGATGGCGTTGGGTTTATTCTGTGATGACTCCCACAAAAGTAGAAATTTTAGCAGTTATATTAGAATGGTTTGATCATAAAGAATATGCGAGGAAATTTCATTATTAAAAATGGCAGACTACGACTTACTGGGAAACATTGCAATTATTAAAAGTGAAAAAAATGGCAGGAAAAAAAAGCGCGCTAAAAAATTAGGCGAAGCAAAAAACCTGCTTATGATGCCAAACGTGAAAACAGTTTTAGAAAAAGTATCACGTGTCAAGGGCAGATTACGAAACATACAAGTAAGGCACCTTGCTGGTGAGAAAACCACCGTCGCATTATATAAAGAAAATAGTTGCACATTTACGTTTGATGTTGCAACGTGTTATTTTTCGCCGCGCTTAGCGAATGATCGCAAGGAAATTGCGACAAAAATTTCAAAAAAAAATAATGTACTCTGTTTATTTGCAGGTGTTGGCGCATATCCTATCGTCATCTCTAAAATCGCTCGGCCAAAAAAAATCGTTGCAATTGAAATTAGTCGCGCATGCTGTCAGTATTTTAAAAAAAATCTGGCATTAAATAAAATTAGTGAAAATGATATTGAAGTTATTCAAGGCGACGTCACAAAAAAAATAAACAAGGATTTTTTGAAAAAATACAGAAATTTTGATATCATTGTTATGACACGTCCTAATCTTAAGGCAAGCTTTTTATCTTCGGCATTGCTTGCTGCAAAAAAAGGCGCGCGAATTTTTTACAACGGTTTCTGTCATGAAAATGATTTGAATAAAATGATTATTAGTCTGGAAAAAGAGGCTCGGATTTTAAGAAAAAACATAAAAATAGCGTCGGTACAAAAAATCGGCGATATTGCGCCATATAAGTTTCGATATAGAATAGAGATTATTGTAAAAAATTGATTTGTATATTGTGTTAAAACAATTTATTTAAATGAACATTTCTCTGTATTATATGCGATTACAATTGTGTATTGAAAAAAGTTTGCATTTAAATGGGAGTCCTATTTTTGTAGGAATGAATCTCTTAAGCGGCTATCTTCATATTAATGATAAAAAAATTTTTTTGGGAGGATATCTGAATTGTGTTGGCCCCGATGTAAGCACTGAATCACCGTCATTGTCTTTTATTTATTCTTCTGATAGAGAAAAAATGATTCAAGGTTATGCAGAACGAATGAGGAGATTAACTAATTTTAATGTCACTTCGCTTTGTTTTCACGATCTTACTCTAGTTCATATGTTAGAATTATATTTCCCCCCGCTTTCACGGATTGCACTTGCTAATTATGATCTTTCTGAAAGTACAGCACAACATTAAAATATCCTCTCAACTTTGTTTTTTTATGAAAAAGGCATGTCCCGACGTAAAAATCACGGTCAAACAAAATAGAGAAATTATCGATTGTGATGCCTTAACATTTCCCTGGCGCAAAGATCCTGCCGGCTATTTTTTGGTGAAGCTTGAAAAAGGATTAATTTGCTGTGGATTTGTGAATAACAGGCATGAGATAATTGTTGAATTTCGCGGGCGTGATCCTGATAAAATTATTAAAGAAATTGTGCGACGAAACTTATGCGATAGAGATCATATTGGCTATATTGCTTCGGAATTAATGATTGCACATGATTGTCTTATTCATAATAAAAAATATGTGCAAAGATGATTTTAAATATAGTCAACGATATTAATATTTCACCGCTTTGTTGTTGGCTTATTAAGGAAAGACGCGATTCTTTTACTATAAGTTGGCAGAGTTATTATTATATGAAAACAGAAAGCAGATTAGTAAGCGATTATTTATCGCGCAGCTATTCTGAACTGCAAAATATGATTCGACATGCAGACACTAAAGCAAATATTATCCTTGTTTTGATTGGCGTTATTTTATCATTATTCTTTAATTTTTTTGTTTCAAAAAATATATTGCCTCTATGGCAGATTATGATTGTATTAATTCTTTTTTTCATTTCAGGATTTTATGCATTAATCGCGTTGTATCCACGCACTGCTCAAAAAAACGGGAAATTTTCTTTGCTTTATTATATTGATACGCAAGATAGCGTTGAAAAAATTGCATCGGGAGTTATTAATAAAAAATCCCATCGAACGCTTGCGCTCACTTCGCACTCACAATTTCATTTTATTATTTTTTATTTATTGTCAAAATTAAATTGTTCGCAAGCTGCAGGGTATTTTTTAAGTCTCCAAATGGACGACGACGAAAATCGTTGCAAGCAACGGAGTATTAAACCCATTTGGAACAATGAAAATCGTGAACGGGAAATTTTACAGGATTATATTGCAAACATACAGACGACTTCAAAAATTATCGATGTAAAATTTAAAAAATTACAGATTTCGTATGCTTTTTTCGGACTTGCAATTGTATTAAAAGTTATTTTTGAAGCATATTCGTGGGATTGGATCTTAACATGAAATTTAATGAACGCTGTTATACAATATTAAAACAAATTCCAAAAGGAAAAGTCACTACGTATAAAGCACTTGCTCATGCTATTGGATCACGTGCATATCGTGCCGTGGGGACAGCGATGAAAAAAAATACTGATGCACCGCATGTGCCGTGTCATCGCGTGGTAAACAGCGATGGAAAAGTTGGAAATTATTCCAGCGACGGAGGCGGCACGAAAAAAATTTCTTTATTGAAACAAGAAGGAATTATTGTGAAAAACGGAAAGGTGGATTTGAAAAAATATGAATGGCATTTTTGAATTTTATTTTTGATTGAAAAAGGCGTGTATTATCAAAAAAACAATGTGCCACCCACACCTAAAGGTGTGGGTTTGTGACAGGCAC
>CAYIPM010000094.1:0-3868 GCA_964365195.1 Candidatus Woesearchaeota archaeon | reverse complement strand
CTATAGTAAAAGACATAAGTTTTTTACCATATTTGTATATCTTTTCCTAATAAGTCAACGACAAAATGGTCAAATATTAATGTCGTTGACTATAAAAAGGCTAACCATTTATACTTTATATACTAAAATTTATAAGTTTATTTTTACCTAGATATGCATGAAAAGAGTGATGAGCGCAGGATTTATTTTTTTTCTGATTAGTATCGGAATTATTTTTGCAGTGAACGCGCAATTTGAAGAGGAAAATTTTGTATCTGGAGAAATTATTGTAAAATATGCCGATGGCATTGTTGGCAATGGCAATGAAATTATTGACGAGAAAAATCAGCAGATTATTGTGTATGAGTATGTTCCTGCGCCCGACAGCATGACAAAATTATCGACGGAAGAAGAAATTTATGCGCTGCGTTTTAGTAACGAGAATGCTCAAGAAGCTGTTGACTATTATCGGACAATGAAGGAAGTTGATTATGTTGAAGTAAATTATAAAATGGATTTTTTTAAAGTGCCTGCAGATACGAATTATGCATCGCAATGGGGACTGAAAAACAGCGCTAGCGAAGAATCGTGGAATTTGACTATTGGAAATTCGAGTGTTGTTATTGCAATTATTGATACGGGTGTTGATTGGAATCATCCAGATTTATCAGCAAATATTTGGAACAACAGCGACGAGGATTGCACAAATGGTGTTGACGGCGATGGTAATGGTTATATTGATGATTGCCGCGGCTATGATTTTGTGAATGTAAGCGCGGGCTGCAGCGATGCTGATTGCGAGAGTGAAGATAATGATCCGATGGATTATCAAGGACATGGAACGCATGTGAGCGGCATTGCGGCGGGAGTTTCTTCAAACAGCGTCGGCATTAGTGGCGTTTGTTGGAATTGTAGCATCATGCCTATTCGCGCGGGATACAAAGATACAAGCGGAAACGGTGTTTTAACCGTTGCTGATGCTGTGCAGGCATTGCATTATGCTGTTGACAACAATGCAACAATTATTTCCATGAGTTTTGGCGGTTCACATTCTGCAGCCTTAGAAGACGCCATTAATTATTCTGCTGATCGAGGAGTTATCATGGTTGCAGCGTCGGGAAATAGCGGCGCAAATAGTCGGATTTATCCATGCGGATATGATTCTGTTTTATGCGTTGCAGCATTTGATGAAGGAAATACCTCGGCAAGTTATTCTAACTATGGTTCGTGGGTAAGCGTTAGCGCACCCGGAAGCAGCATTTTAAGCACGTATTTTGATGATGATTATACAACTTTATCAGGAACGTCAATGTCAACGCCGTTTGTTGCTGGTGCCATTGGATTAATCAAGACTTATTTGCCATCGAAAAATCACACGAGCATAAAATCTGTTTTTAATGCAACGGGAAATAGTATTAATTTTAACGGTATTTTTATTAGACAACTTGATATCTATGCTTCACTTTTGTCTCTTGATAGCATTGTTCCGTCGGTGAATTTAGTTTCGCCTTCTAGTGGAGCGGTTAATCTTACGCGTAATCAAACATTTATCTGCAATGCAACTGACTGGCAGCTGAAAAATGTGACTTTGTTTGTCTGGAATGCAACTAGTTTATTTTACAATACCTCAACGAATATTACCGGCATTGCAAATCAAACTTCTTTTAATGCAACACTCGCGTATGGAACTTATCATTGGAATTGTTTAACTTATGATCAACAGCATAATGGAGCGTATGCATTGGGCAATTTTTCTTTATTTGTAACTAATATCAGCGCCTCACTTATTTCTCCGTTAAATGATACTCATAAAAATAGCACACAAGCATTTAATTGCAGCAGCGAGACGCAAACAAGTAAACCTTTGACAAATATTAGTTTTTTGTTGTACAATGCAACGCAATTAGTGTATAACACAACCCAGAATATCTCTGGCAATTTTAATGCTTCTCTTTTTAATTATACTTTTAGTCAAGAAGGAAATTATCTGTGGAATTGTAAAGCATTTAACAATGCGAGCGAACTTGATCTTGCGGATTCTAATTTTAGTTTTAATTATGACGCAACTGCACCGACGGTGAATCTTGTTGCTCCCGCTAACAGTTCAAGTTATAGCGCAACTTCACAGAGTGTGAGCTTTGAATTTAATGTCATTGACGCTTCAACAATTTTAAATTGCAGTTTATTTATTGATGGCATAATTAATCAGAGTAATGGAACAGTTGCAGTGAACGTTTCAACTGATTTTAGCGCAACATTTGGCGCAGGTAATTATAATTGGTCTGTATTGTGCATTGATCGCGCATTTAATTCGGTGATAAGCCTATCAAGAGCTTTTAGTATTGTTGCTCCTGTAGCAGATAGCGGTTCTTCTAGTGGTGGATCGTCGAGTAGTGGAGGAGGAGGCAGTAGTGGTGGAAGCGGAAGCAGCTTGATCACCATAGGATTAAGTAAAACATATGTTGTTTCAGATTCACAGGTTTTCGGGGGATACACACAAAAACTTGCCGCGAAAGATAAAGTTTCCTTTTCTTTTTTTGACGATAAAAATAATCAGCATAGTCTTGTAATGAATGAAATAGGGAATGATTATATCAATGCAACTATTTATAGCACTCCGATGAATATTTCTTTAGGTGTTGGACAGAGTGCTCTCTTAAATTTAACGAGCGATTTGTATTATGATCTTTTCTTAAAACTGCATTCTATCGTCGATAAAAAGGCAGACGTAACGATTCAACGCATTCATCAGCCGATTATTATTGGAGTTGGAGAAAAAAATGCAGAAGAAACCCCATTAGAAACTTTCGATAAAGCCATAGTTGATAAGCTAGAACAAAATATTACAGAACTAAAAATTATTCTTATGGCACTTGTTTTAATTATTATAGGAATAATCCTATTTTTTTTACTGAGAAAAAATAAACCTTTACGCGTCAAAAAGTTTAAATCACGACGAAACTCTGCTAGGTAAGTCTTAGGTATTACAATAAAATGAAAAAAGAAAATAAAGAAATTGCCTAAATTTTTGCTTCGCACCAGCAATTTCTAATTAGAATTTTTCAACGGCAGCAAGCTGCGGGGTATTAACCCAAAAATTCTAATAATGTCTAAATTATAAAATGGTAGCAAATAGAAAGATATAAATACATAAAAAAAGTATCATAAAAATGATAAGTACACAAAAAAGATTAATGCTTGGTGCAATTGGGTTAGTTTCACTTGTAGCAGGATGTGATTCTTATTCAAATAAAGAAATTCTAAAAGGCAAAATTGAAAATGCAGAAATAATGTTTATTCATAGGATTCAACCCGCATATGACGGTTATACAATAGAAATTTATGATACTAAGGGAAATATAAAGGCACAATTTGATTTTGGTTCAACTTTGCCCAACGGTTTTATTCAGTATGATGATGGATCGAAAGCAGATTTTAAGAATAGTAATATAATAAAAACTAATAAACAAAATTCTGAAACAGAATAAAATTATTTCTTTTCTTTATAAATTCTTAATTCATCATCACATATATAAATATTAATCTCTCTAATACCCTATGAAACCATTACAGCCAGCACATCGAGAAAATAAACGATATTTACTTATTCAGGGAAGCGATATAAATAAAGAGATTATTGAGGATATTCTATTGGAATTTTTAGGCATTTTTGGTTATAGTGATGCTGCTCCGCATTTTGTCGTCGTAAAACCTGACGAGATTATCCTTGCTATTAATCGAGAAAGTTTGAATAAAGTTCGGGCAAGTTTTTTACTTTGCGAGAAAGATATAAGAATTGTGATGGTGAGTGGGAGCTTGAAGAAGGTGAAAAATTAAATTTTAGTATATAAAGTATAAGAGCTAGGTTTTTTAGTCCCTAGCTCTTTGT
>CAYIPM010000093.1:0-3940 GCA_964365195.1 Candidatus Woesearchaeota archaeon | reverse complement strand
CTTTTCCGTCGACAAATGTGGGATTGCCAAAACCAGTGCCATGATTATTATTTCCTGAAGAATCAGAATAATCATTTTCAAATCTGTAGTGAGCGAGTAATGTATTTTCAACATCGCGTTCATCATTGTCACGCTGATTCCAACTTAAAGGATCACCTGCGATTTCCCAGCATCCAGGATCAATGCCGTCGATTTTATTATCACCATCATTATCATTACCGTCATTGCATGCCGCAGGCGCTTTTTGCAAATTATTCTCAACCCCAAAAAAATTTTTAAAAAATTTTTGCACATTATTCTGTACATCATCAAGCAATCCCGCAGAAACAAAACTCGTTGACAAAAGTACTACAACACTTGCTAAAAATATAAGACTAACGATACGTTGACCTCTTTTCATAGTATAATAATAATAATAATAATAATAGTATATAAATATTTACACGCTTCTGCTCTGTCCGGAGTTAGAGTTATATTAGTAAAAATAACAAATTTTCATCGAATTTACTTCGTGAAAATTTGCCAATTATAATTGTTCGGACGAAGTCCGGACAAAGCTTCTTTAATAATTTCTTAAGAAAATGCTAAGATGTTAAGTTCAGGAATGGACTTAACAGGCAAGAAAAGTTTTTATACCAATCATGCATAGAACAGATATGAGTTTAAAAAAAGGTGGAATATATTTATTAGTATTCTTAATAATATTTAGTGTTATTTTAAACGTCTATGCCCAAGAGCAAAATAAAGTCGACAAAGCATACGCATGTTTTGAACAAAGTTTGGGAAATAATTGTGCGGACACAAAAAGCACAAAACAAAACGCATTTAATCTCATGGCTGCAGCATATAAATCTGAATTGCAGTCAACATGTAAATCTGCTCTCAAACAAAAACTCAAAGATAACTGCTGGGGAGAAACTGACACTTCTAATTGTAATGTAAAATCAACAGCCCTCGCAACAATTGCCTTAGACTACGTGGGTGATAAAACAGATAATTACAAAAATTATCTTCTTTCAAAACATATCACTGCCGCGGGCTTAACATGGTATTTAGAAATTGACGCAAATAATAAAACCGACTGTGACATTAATGGGAAAAAGATAACGCTTGATGAAAATAAAAAAATAATTGGCACGCCTCCGGCAGGACTTGCAAAGGCATATAATGATTATTGGTTTGAAATAAAAGACACCGCTAAAAATTATTCTGTCACATGTGATAAGTCATTTTTAACGGCGCTGATTTATCAAAAGCCCAATGAAAATACGTTTCATATTTCCAGTGATACCAAATCTGCAAGCGAATTTGACACAGTTACGGAAAAAGTAAATTCATATTGTTTTAGCGCTGGCACAACCTGCGATTATGAAGCAACACTTTGGGCAGCGCTTGCATTGGCAAGAACCGGTGAAGAAATCACTGCATACCTTCCGTATCTTTCTGCAATGGCAGATAAAACCGAAAATAAAAAATATTTGCCCCCTTCATTTTTATATATTCTCACAAATGCCGACGACTATTATTCGCAATTAATTGCATTGCAAAAAAATTCTAATTACTGGGATGAAAGCAAGGATAAATTATACGACACTGCGCTTGCCTTATTTGCACTAAATAAAGTGGGTACTGATGAAATAGATCGCGCTAAAAATTATCTTCTTTCAATACAGCAAGAAAACGGGTGCTGGCAGACTGAAACAGCATTTATTCTCCATGCTGCATGGCCAAAAAATCCAACTGGCGGCACTGGTTCTGGCTCCTCACTTTCCCAATGTGAAGATTTTGATCATTATTGTCTTTCAATAGGACAATGTAATTTTGCAGACGCACTCAATAATTTTTATTGTCCCAGTTCATCACAAGTATGCTGTTCAAAAGATTTTAAAGAGCAAACATGTTTGCAAAAAGGAGGCATTATCTGTAATCAAGACGAACAATGCATAGGAGATAATGCACCTGCAGCAGATACAGGCCAGTGTTGCATCGGCAGTTGTATAGTCGTTGATACAGAACCTGAATGTGAAACACAGGGTTATATCTGTAAATCGCAATGCGACAAAAATACTGAAGAAGAAAAAGTAACTTTGTCAAATTCATGTACATTCGGCGATGTATGTTGCGCGAAAATTCCTATAGAACAATCAAGCTATCTTTTATGGATTCTGCTTATAATTTTAATAATCCTTACTTTGCTTGCAATTTTCTTTAGAAATCAACTCAAAATCTGGTTTTTCAAATTAAAAAGTGGATACAAAACAAATAAATTCGAAAAGCCATTTCCTCCTGTAGGTGGTGCTGTAATGAGTCGACCGCCGTTGTTCCAAAGACCATTGCCCTTTCAACAACGACCGCAGCCAGCAGCGCGCCCTCGTCCTGAGAAAGATAAAGAATTTGAAGAAACCATGAGAAAATTAAAAGAGATGTCGAAATGATTCTGTAGATATATTTAAAATCCACAATCCCTTTATTTTGTAATGAAAAAAGAGTTAGCGCTATTATTTTTTTTATTCATTATTCCAACAATTATTTCTGCAGTCGAGATAAAACTTTCACAAAATTATTTTCAGCCCTCTGAAACGTTGCAGGCACAAATAACAGGAAATTTTGTATCACTCTCCGTCGATAATATTAACATTTATGCTCAAGATAAAGTGCATTCTGAACCGATTATTAAAGATCTCATCAAATACAGCAATGTCTATTATGTTTATGCAATTATGCCGAAGATTGAAGGAAACTATACATTCACAATAGAAAACACGCTTTATACAGAAAAAGGAGAATGGATAAATGATCCGATTAAAATTGATGTGCCAATCTATTATCAGAATGATTCCGCGCTTACAATCAATCCTGGTTTTATTATTGCCAACAATAATTCAATTTCATTTACAGTTAAAAGTGTAACCTCTTCGCAGACTATTAATGCAACGTTTCTTGCAACAGGAGAATCATTAAATAAATTTTTACCGGAGAATGTGCAGGAAACAATGACTTTTACGCTGCCGCCGCTTCCTCCCGGACAATCAACAATCCTCGTTAATCACTATCAAATTCCAGTTTTTTTAATTAAAAAAACAACACTTTCGCAAGAATTACAATTAGAATTTATTCCGTTTGAAATAAAAGATACGCTTACAAAAAATTATTTTTTGCAAGTAGCATTGAAAAATACTGGCACAAAAAACGCAACCGATATCACACTTTTCACTACGATGCCAGCAAAAATTACTCCCGACAGCATATCATTGCTCCAACCAAATACAATCAAAATAATTAACATCAGTTTTTCTTTTTACGAAACAAAAAATAAAACTGTAGAAGGAGTTGTACAAGCTACAACATTGAATCAAACATTTGATCTGCCAATTTTTTTTACACAATCAGCTAAAAATAATCTCACACAAAATAATTCTCAAAACCCTCTGACAAGTATATTTAGTTGTTCGCAATTAGGAACACGTTGTACAGAAGCTAACACCCAATGCACCGGTGATACTGTAGAAAGTTTAGAAGGTCCCTGCTGTATTGGCGATTGCGTGCCGATAGAAACTTCTAACACAAAAAATATCGTTGGAATAATTCTTATTATCCTTTTAATTCTTATAGTGCTTTTTATTATCTATAAGGTAATTCGCAAACGAAGAGAAAAAAATGTCGACGATATCTTAGAAGAAAAAACAGAAAAAATAAAAAAACGGATTAAGGGCGAAGAAGTTTCAGGAAAACTGGATAGGGCGTAAAGATTATTTTTTTTCTTTCTTATTAGAATTTTTGGGTTATAGCAAATTACTTTAATAATCGGAAGTTTTTTGTAATTTGCTAGATAGGAAATAACAAAATAAAAGTACGAAGATTAATGTTATTTCTTATAATACTCCTGCAGCTTGTGAGTTATTTCGTTTTAGTAAAATTAAAAAATAAAAAACGAGATAAC
>CAYIPM010000092.1:0-3965 GCA_964365195.1 Candidatus Woesearchaeota archaeon | reverse complement strand
ACACCACACCAAAAGGCGTGGGTGAAACAATTGTTTTTTTGATGCACGAAACGCATTAAATAGACATCCTTTTCACCACGTTATCGACGGTAGAATTGCCACTATTGTTCAACATGCAATGAAAAGGCAAGAAAAAATTCCCCCAGAATTTATTGACGATTATCTCTTTTTTTCTTTTCGTCCCTGGAATAAGCCCTCTCTTAATTATTATTCTGTTGTTGATCTCATCAAAAATAATAATTTTGATATGATACCTCCTGAATTCAGAAATAATTTTGACGAAAAAACAGAATGTTTTTAAAACCTCGTTCTTTATTTACTCTATGAAACAAAGAATTATTATCGGAAGTATTTTAATAGTATTTATTATTGTTATTGCTGTATTTGTGGGAAAATCAACTATGGGAAAAAATAATGCAAGTGAAGAGAAGAAAATTGTTCTTGAAACTTCACGAGGGGACATTGTTATTCAGTTATATGAAGATATGCCTATAACTGCGGGAAATTTTGAAACGCTCGTGAATAAAGGTTTTTACGACGATGTTATTTTTCATCGAGTTATTGATGGATTTATGATTCAGGGCGGAGATCCGAGCGGAACAGGCAGAGGCGGACCAGGATATACAATTAAAGATGAGTTTACGCACGCCGGTGGAAATAAAAATAAGCGTGGCACTATTTCTATGGCAAATTCTGGACCAAATACCGGTGGCAGTCAATTTTTTATAAATTTAGTTGATAATAATTTTTTAGATGCAAAACATCCGGTATTTGGAGAAGTTGACTCTGATAGCATGGATGTTGTTGATGCTATTGCGGCTGTTGAAACAAACGGAGATGATAGACCTTTGAAAGAAGTTAAGATTTTTAAGGCGAGAGTGTTGGAATAAATTATAAATAAGGACTTTAAAGTGAAGACCTTATTAGAATAGTTGTTTAGTGCAATAATCCTTTTAAATAAGATTTGATGACTAAAATAAATGATAACTATAGAATCTAAATCTCAAGTTATAGAAAAAAATTAAGAGAATTTTTATGGAAAAACAAACATTAGATGAAGAAAAGTTCAAGCAACTTTATAGAGAAAGATTTAGCTCTAGCGATAGAGAAGTTAAAAGAGCAGACGATTTGCATGCCTCTTTGATATTAAGGCCTGGTTATTTTAATGGGGGATTAGAGCCTGCAGGAAAGAAAGTAAAAATAACTAGTTCTGGACCTTTTATCGATGGAAAACGCATGCTTTCTAGACTCTTTGATTTGGAAGGAGCAACTCTCATTGATTCTTTAGAACAGGCGGATATTGGAGTTCATATTGGAGCATATATATGCAGTAATGGTATCTGGTCTTGGATAGAAGAAGCCAAAAAGAGAGACAATTTATCCTTGGTTGTCATAACAAATGGTAGCCTATATTATAGATTTTGTCAAAACTGTCCTGAGAATAAAGCTATTTCTGATTTAAGGAATAACAAGAAAATTATAAAACATATTCCAATGGGTTGGCCATATAATAAGAATGAACCTGTAAGCTGGGAATAATAGGGAAAATATGAAAATTCTAAGACTAGAAAATAAATATGAAAGGGATAATGAAATAGTTAAAGAAAAGGAGTCAATGGCATTCAGTCAGCAATTTTTGAGGCATTATCTGAATTAAAAGAAAAAGAAGTTTTTGCCATGAGTATCATTTCATCCAAAGAGGAAAGATATAACTTGTTATGGAAAAAATGGCATGCTGAAAGAATTCATAAAAAAATTATTTGTAAAGCAATATTTTCAGAAAATCATGCACACTACTTTAAAAATTTTAAAAAAATGAAATTTACCTCTGTAAAAGGTTTGAAAGGAATAACTCCGTCGGCAATTGATATTATGGGTGATCGTGTCTTAATTTTTACTTATGAAAATGAGCCTTTTTGTTTATCTATTAAAAATAAAGAAATTGTCTAAAATTTCGCTATCTCCGCAGCAAGCTGTACAGGAGTATTCCGCGAAATTTTTGCTACGCACCGACAATTTCTAATTTTCAAATTGACGACGCAGCAAGCTGCGGGGTATTAAACCCAATTTGAAAATAAAGAAGTTTCTCAATCGTTTAAAACTTTTTTTAATACTCTATGGAATGTTGCTCAGAAATAGTGTGGAAAATGCTTAATTAACCCTCTTCCCGTTCTCATAGACAATCATTTCCCTTTTTTTTAATTCCTGGAAAAATAGTTCTGGAGGAACGATAAATTCTGGCGAGAAAGCTCCTCTCTCGATGATAATTTTATTTTTGATCATCTGTGCTATTATGCTTGCGGGCAAACCGGTATCAATGTTGCAGCCGGCATCTTCCCAACCGTTGAGCGTTGGAACAATGCATTCCATTTTTATAGTTTTCTTTTTGCCGTCTTTTTTGCCATAGATATGCACCCATAAATTTTCTTTTTCAGTATATCCTTTTGGATATGTTATTTTTTTGAACATTTCAGTAAGAAAATTAATTGGTATTGTTTCTCTCCCTCCAAATTCTATTGATTCTTTATTTGTAAATCCAACTTTTACAAGAGAGTCTATTACTCTGAAAGAATGTTGAGGAAATCCGGCAAAAAATTTTATATTTTTTATTCCTTTGTCTTTCATAAACTTATAAAAAGTGAATGTTTCAGGATGATGACCAACGTTAAATTGCGGTTCTTTTTCAATTGATCTGTGCTGTACTCTCATTATTGTTGACATGGGGGTTACTACTGTATGATTCTTGTTAATAATCATGTCTGCAGGAGTTACAAATTCCTCAAGGATGCTCTGAATTGAAAATGGAACGACAAACACTTTTTGATTTGAATCCCATGCAAATCCGACGTCAATAGAATCTATGGTGTTTAATTTATCTTTTGCATAGCGCAGCATGACATTTCCTATTCCCGGCACTGAACCGCAGCCGGTAATATGAATGAGATTTTTCTTTTTTAATTTTTTATCCAAATCAAATTGTTTTTTTGTTCCCGGAGTATCAGAACCAAGATCAATGCTATGCACTCCGGCAGCAATGCAAATATTTGCGGCATTTGCATTCCAATCTCCTTCCATGCAGTTTATTACAACATTTCCACTTGATCTTTCTATTATTTTTTGAAGACTTATTGGATCTTTGACAATGTCAATATAGGCAAATGCCGTTTTTTTATATTTTTTTAGAAATTGTTCAACTCGGGATTTGTCTCTGCCGCATAAAAGCACGGTATATCCTTTTTGGAGCAAATCCTTTGCAACTATTCTTCCTTGCATACCTGTTGCGCCAAGAACAACAAAATCGAATTTCATATCCCTCTTTTTTATACGTATGTAACGAAGGTTTAAAAATCTTACAGTTTTTTTCAGTATCTCCGCATAAGCGGTTTTGTTCTATATTCCAAATATATTGAACTACCAATCAAGACCAATTTTCAATGTATATCATCGATAAAACAAAACAGCGTGGGTGGGCGAACAATTTTATTTTGGCAAATTGAATAAAAATAGCAAAATAGAATTGTGAGATAGTGGGCGGAAGATGGCGGGGCAAAAGTCTGTGCGGAGATACTGCTTTTTATTTATAGCATATGACTTAATTAATTGAACAAAATTGTCATATGCTATATTCTGCAAGACCTAAAAAAAAGCGTTCAATTATTTAGGTTTTACGCTATATATAAAATATGAGGTGTTCTGGAAAAATCCTGCTTATAAAATTCGACCGGAATTACAAGAAGATATAACTTGCGATTATTTAATTGTCAGCAGTGGAATTAGTGATGTTTCTTTGGCGTATTTCCTTGCAAAACTTGGTGCAAAAATATTGTACTGATTAAAAAAATTTTATTGTGGGCGGAGCGACTGGGAAGGCAGCGGGGATTTTAGTTGTTTGAGGATAGTCTGATTTATCTGATTTATAGTAAATGAAATTATTTTTCGTAAATTTTAATTTCATTTCCTAAATA
>CAYIPM010000091.1:0-4012 GCA_964365195.1 Candidatus Woesearchaeota archaeon | reverse complement strand
TTCCGCAAATTTCGCAAGACCGCGGAGCTTGCTTTCGGTTCGGTAGGAAATTTCAGCGATTTAATTTATTTCCGTTGGTATAACCAGGAAATACTTCAGAAAGAAATATAGGGAACAAATCGGCATGAACGTTAATGGCGCGTTATTCGTTTCATCACAAAAATATATAAATAAAGAGTCGATCAATAATAAATGGAAAAGAAAAAAATACAAAAAGAAGATAAAGAAGAAGATTTTATAGACGAAGATGAAGAGATTATGAGCAAAGAGGAAGAGGAAGAATTAAAAGAACGATTGAAGTATTATGGATATATCTAGGCCCAATATTATATTAGTAATAATTGACGGTTTGCGGCCAAAAGATTTAAGCATATACGGAAGAAAAAAAGAGCTTGATAGCAATATAAAAAAAATAGCGTCTGAATCAATACTTTTTAAAAATAATTTTTCAGCTTCGAATGCTTCAGATGTCTCTTTAACTGCCATTTTTTCAGGACAATATCCTTCTACAAATGGATTGATGCATCAGGCTCCCAATACAAAAAATGAAGAAATAGAAAAACTAAGAAAAAATAAATTCTGGCTTCCATTATATCTTCAGAAAGCAGGCTATGACACTATATCGGTAACACCTCAATACATGTGGTTCAAAAAAGGATTTGACTATTATATGAAAAAAGAAGCGTGCGGAAGCGGAAAATATCTTAACATTCCTTCTGTAAAAAGAGTGCTCTTGACCATTCCCGATTGGATGTATAGATTGGGTAAAAAATTTGTTAAAATAAGAGCTTCTCCTCAATTTTATTCAAGTGAAGAAGTTATTGACTCGTCTATAGCCCATATAAAAAATAGCAAAAAACCCTTTTTTTTATTTATGCATCTTGTTGATACACATTGCCCGTATCCTGGAGTGAAACCTAAAAAAGTACAAGCAAAAAACACCATTAAAAATATTGTAGATAGTATAGATTCCTCTTCACAAAAAGAGTATATTAAAAAAAGATTTTTTGATGCTTCAACAAATTCTTTAGAGCAGATGAAACAAAAATTAGATGATGCAATTAGTGACGTGGATAAAAATATTGGCAGACTTTATAATTTTTTAAAAAAAGAAAAACTATGGGACAGCACAATATTTATAATTTCTTCAGATCATGGGGATAATTTTGGGGAACATAATATTTATTTTTGTAGAGGGGGGCTATATGACACATCTATTCATGTTCCTTTAATAATGAGCATTCCCGGTATACATAACAACCAAGTCGACGAATTAACGCAAAGCATAGATATTGCCCCCACAATTTTAGAAATTATTGGGAATGAAAATAAGAATATTGACGGAAAATCATTATTGAATGTCATTAAAAAAGGAAAAGGAAGGGAAAAAATAATATCCTTTGATAGCTACGCGGATAGTGCTGTTGCAGTAAGAACAAAAACCAAAAAATATATTACACGGGACGACAGTCATTGTTATTTATGTAAGGCGCTGCATGGCGCTGCACACGAAGAATATGATTTGATGCATGATCCAGAAGAAAAAAATAATATTCATGACGGTAAAAGTAAATGAGAAAAATTTTTTAATCCTAAAAAAAATCCGCGACATTTATGTTGCGGTTAATTTACGTGCGTATTTTTTTGGGAATCAAAAAACCAACGACAAACTCCACACTTTAGTGTGGAGTAAAATCCCGCAGGGTTTTTTGATAAAAATTAATTTTTACATCCCAGTAATCATCATTCCCGCTTTATCGTGTTGCTTTGCCGCTTCTCCACCGCTTAATCTTGTTTCTAATAAGTCTATATTCATTTCCTGTCTTTTGCGATAGTCTGCTTCTAAATGACCTTTTACATAATCTGCTAATCCGCTAATGTGTCGTGCATATCCTCGTCCTCCAGCTAATTCAAGTACCGGTAATAATGCTCTCGGTCTTCCAACATACAAATATTCATCACCATTTGCCCAAGGAACGTCTTCGGAAGTTATTAATCTTGTATCTAAATCTGGTCTATACGAATCATCATCTTCTGATTGATTTGCTCGTGCCTTAGAAAATGATTCATAAGCTAGCGCTTGTAATTCTGAATTTCCTTTTGATATTCCCTTATCTCTTGCAAGATCAATTATAGGCCACATTTCTTTTGTTGGACTAAATCCATAAATTCCAAATAATTTTCTTATTTCCATTTGTTCAGCATGTGAAGGATGATCTATAATTTGACCTTCTGGATGAAAAGCTGATTTAAATCCCTTTAGATTTCCGTGTTCATCATAATCTGGAACCTGTACATTACTCATGTCATAATTTTTTGGAAGTCTCATAACAGGTTCATGTAAGAATGATTTTGCTCCTCCTGGTTTGTCTTCATAATCTGGATCTATAAATTTATATAATTCTGCTGTGGCTCGTATTGGGGTTCCAGGATAAGGAGTAAGATGCCTCACTGAATATCTATCGGGCTTTATACGCCATAATTGTTCTATTGTATCATATATCATTTTTTCTGTTTCAAAAGGAAAGCCGATTATATTATACAGACTAACATGAATTCCATTTCTCATCAAAACTTCAGAAGCCGCCTCTAAAAATCCTGTTTCCATTGGTCTATTAAGTACTTCTCGTCTTAACCATTCATTTCCGGATTCAGCGCCCATTGCTACTGCAGTGCATCCCATCGACGCTAAAATTTCTGCTTTACCAACAGACAGCCCCCTTCCGTCTCTTAATAATTGCTTGCCAGCTCCATCCTTTAAATCTGGATGTCGTATTACAAGATATTCTGGACGACTCATTGTAAAAAAAGTTATTGGATTTTCAGGAGTATTTAATTCTCTGTTCCATACTTCTGCTAAAATTTCAAGATCCTTATAGGGCATTGTGGGCATATTTTCATCTATTAATTGTATATGGTTAAACTTATACTTATTTCTCAGCTCTTTTATTCTTCCAACTATTTTTTCAGCATTTGAATGAAATTTATATTGAGTGTTGTCTGTTTTTCCACCTTCATTAGGAATGTCATGTAATGATGGTTGAATGCAATAAGAACATTTAAAGGGACAACCTCTGCTAATTTCCACATATCCTTGTCTTGTTAGTTTGCCCATCCACGGCCTTTCTATATGCCTTTTGTCAAACATGTCCCAATCAGGCAAAGGTAATTCGTCTAAGTTTTCTATTCCCTTTTCTTTTGGATTTCTTATAATATGAGCAGAATTTTCAGGATCTTTAAACCATAAACTCCTAATTTCTGTAACGTCTTTTTCAGAATTAATTCTTTGTATTAAATTTAATAAAGGTTTTTCTCCCTCTCCTATGCAAACCATATCTATTGCAGGATTTTTAATTGCTCTATAAGGAGCAACCATTGCATGAGGGCCGCCAACAATTACCGGAATTTTAAATTCTCGTTTTGCCTTAAGAATAAAATCTGTAGCGCCTAAAAAATCATAGCTTGTTGACGAGAGTGCTATAAGATCAGGTCTAAATTCTTCCACAGTCTTATAAAACTCTTCGCTTAAATCTACAACTCTTCTTGTAGGAACATATCCTGCAGGTTTTTCCTCACCTATTCGCTCTCGTAGTTCTCTGACAGATTCTTTATGCTGAGAATGTATGTCTCTTAAAAAACTAGTGTCAAATAATCTATGATTAATGCTGTTTTCTTCTAACTGCCCTCCGAGAATTGCTAGCGCAGGATGAATAAATCCGTCTTCAATATCATTATGATACACAAATAAAACCTTTGGATCACTTCCCCTTCTTTTATAAACAACAGGAGCATGACGGGAATCTTTAATTATTGCAAATTGTTGTGCAAAAGTGCCGGTTGATTTAACTCCAAATGCATCTGTCTTAACCATAGTTAAGTTATGATATGATGATATTTAAATTTTAGTATATAATCGGCTCCATCCCATATTAAATAATCCAAAAATATTTCTTAAATAAAAGGAGGTGAGAAATGGGAGAGCCGATTACTCGGCTCAACCCACAGATAGAAT
>CAYIPM010000090.1:872-4073 GCA_964365195.1 Candidatus Woesearchaeota archaeon | reverse complement strand
AAGGCAAGGTTTTTAATCATAAGAATTTCTATAGATTATATACTAAAATTTATATTCGTTAAGATAGCCAATTGCATCACAATATTCGCGAAGTCCTTCATATAATTCCCTAAAAATTGTTTTCAATTTGGGATCATCCTAAAAACAAAGCTCTTTACAAACTGCCACCTTTTAATGTGGCGGTGAGTTCATTGTTTTTTTGATATTGAAATTATATGTTGCTCTATTTTATATTGCCTATTAAAGATTAAGCTCTTTAAGTTCTTTATTTACGAGCATTTCGGCTTCTTTTAACGGGAACAATACATCAGGATATTTTTTTATGCTTTTGTTTTTAATGAATTCAAGAGCCAGAATTTTTAGCCTCTGCTTATCTTTTTCATTCCAATTGAATCTTTTGGCGTCCATGAGCGCCGCTGCCCGATACTCGTTTTCTTCATTGAACAGGTGGTTTACTGATTCAGGTTTGTTGGTATAAGTAATCAGCATTTTATGCAGCACGATATTTCCTATCCGATTTCCGAGTGTTCTTACAGCACTATTTTTTCCCATTGTGCCTCACGAATATCCTTGTCAGTGTCCTCCGATAATTTTTTTATGTGTCGCATCACCAATTTTTTTTCCAACAGAGAAGCACGATTATCTTTGAGCCTTTGCAGAAGCCTTTCACCGAGCTCTTGAGTAACTTTCTGGTTCAACACGGCGTTATCAACAACTTTATTAGACAACAATTTGACGAGCAAAGTATTTCTTAGTGATTGATATATCTCTTTACCATCTGATTCTTCATTGTCAATGTCGCTCCAATCAAGCTTCATCCGCAGATCCAGTTTCGACAGTTCTTTACGAGAAGGAATTTTAATATTTCCATAAATAATTTTAGAATCTTGCAATTGATAGATCAATGAAGGACTGTGAGCCGATTGATAATGAAATGATTTTCTATCAATCATCTGAATATCTAGATTCAATCCGCTGTTCTTTGCATGATTAATTATATCAAGAATCATTGCATACTTGTCTCCCGCTGATAGCCGCAATTTTTCTTTCGTTATAATCAAAAGGTCTATATCATTATAGGTTTTATAGTTAGTCTGAACAGCAGAGCCAAATAGTATGATCGATTCAACCTTCTTTACACTCGCGGTAACAAGCTCTTGTATCTTATGTTCAATCACTCGGGCTTTCTGATTATATTCTATTCTATTCAAAAGCATATCTGCATTAATTTTCTTAATTTCTTTCAGTTTTGGCCGTATAGATTTACTTAAAATATTTGATTCGTTCTGAGTCAAACTATGTCCCTGCATCTTTTTATTTATTATTGCCATTTCCTTTCTTGTTATTAAGTTTACCATATAATACTAATTAGTATTAAGTGATATTTAAGGGTTTCTATAGGAAAGTTTGAATAATAACTTTCTGAAATTTAAAATGTCTAAAAGGAATAAATTTCCATTGATCCATGATACGGAATTGGATAATCTCAAGAGTTAAGGCCTTAAACAACAATCTTATTAACTTCTTTTATTTCATAAGCAAGAGACCTTTCATCATGAAAACAAAACAAGTATCAAATCAATTCAAACTTTCACCATCCTCAATTAACTTAATGTTAGAATGTCCTCGCTGTTTCTGGCTTACGCAACATAAAATTTGGAAACGGCCGGAAGGAATTTTTCCTTCTTTACCGTCGGGAATGGATATGATATTAAAAAAACATTTTGATTCATTCATGGAAAAAGGAGAACTGCCTCCTGAAATTAAAGAGCATGGACTTGCTAACGGATATACATTATTCAACGACAAGAAACAGCTGGATATCTGGCGAAGCAATTTTAAGGGAATTCAATATAAAGATAAAACTTCAGGAATTTTGTTAAGAGGGGCTGTCGATAATATTCTAAGAAAAGGAAAAAAATTAGTTGTTCTTGATTACAAGACGCGGGGATATCCATTGAAAGAAGACACACATGAGCACTATCAAGCGCAAATGGATATCTACAATTTTCTATTGCGAGAAAACGGATATGATACTGAAGATTACACCTATCTTTTGTTCTACTATCCCAAGGAAGTTTTATCAGGCGGAGAAGTTATTTTTGAAAAAAGATTAATCAAAATACCGACAGATGCCAAAAAAGGAAGAAAATATTTTGAAGATGCCATCACCTTGCTAAAAGGTGATTGCCCACAAGCATCAAAAGATGAAAAAGGAAAAGTGTGTGCGTGGTGTGAGATGGTGAAGGTGGAGTGAAAATTATGAAAAAGAAAATAAAATCTATTGCTGAATTAGAAAATAAAGAAAAAGAACCAGATTTTTCCGTTCTTAGCTCTAGGTTAGCAATCAAAGAACCTGTTCCAAGAAAAGTAAATGATGTCTTTCGTGATTTTTCAGAAGAGAATAAGATAATTCTCCAACCAGAATTTCAAAGAGATTTTATATGGACAAAGAATAAACAAGCGGAATTAATTAAATCTTTATGGAGAGGTATACCATTACCGATGTTTTATTTTTCAGTTGATAATAATGGCAAATGGGAAGTTATTGATGGGCAACAAAGATTGACAACAATATTTGGATATATATATCCCCTCAGTCAATAAAAGATAGAGAAATAAGAAATAAACTAATAAGAAAAATTAAAATCAAAGATGAAAATAAAAATAATATCTCAAAAGAAGCCATTTTAAAAAAGATTAAGGAGGAATCTAATATTTATTGTGTAGAGATTCACGAAAATGGATTAAATACAAATGATAAATTTGAAATATTTAGATCGTTAAATCTAGGAGCGACACCTCTTAGAATTCAAGAAATAAGAAATGCCATTTTTCAAAAAGAAATACCTGTACTTAACAAGGCGCTAAAAAGTGGAGCAAAAAAGATAGAAAGATTGACTAAGATGAAAAATTTAAGAATGACTTTTGAGGATCTTGTTTTAAGATTTTTTATTATAAATGAAAAAGGTTATGATAAAAGAATATCCGACCAACTTAAAAATAATGATGAACTAAAAAACATATTTACTGAAGAAAAAGTAAAAACTATTAATTTAAAATTTAATAGGTTTATTAATTATATGAGTAAAACTTTTGTTAGCAATTCTTTTCAAACATTATCAAAAATTAGAGAAAATAAAAGACTTTCTGAAAGTAAATGGGAAAAATTCACTTTTTCTGGTAAAATTAATCAAGGTT
>CAYIPM010000090.1:0-862 GCA_964365195.1 Candidatus Woesearchaeota archaeon | reverse complement strand
AGGTTTGTTCCATTTATTTTCTTATTATATCCCTAAATATTCAAAACACAGATTAAATAAGAAAAGCATTAGAAAAGTTAGAAAACAGTACTTGAGTTTATTAAAAAACCACAGGTTCTTAAATTTAATAACCGGTTCTGGAACAGACTCTACCAAAAATATTAAAAAATCAAAACCTCTTTTTGATAAATTATTTTTAAGTGAATGTTTTGGTGATTGGTCAAAAATTGATAGACGCAATATACCAAGAGAATCTAAAAAAACAATCCTAAGAAATATTCCTTTTTGTTATTTATGTTATGGCAAACTAAAAAGAGTCGAATATATAGAGGTACATGGCGAACATATAAAATCTTTTAAAAGAGGACATAAATCAACCTTTAGCAATATTCTATTAGCACATAGTAAGTGCAATTCTCAAAAAGCGACTAAAAGTCTTGAAGATTACAGAAAACAGAAAAAATCAATTCTAAGAAGAAAGAAAAATAAAGAAAATATAAAAGAATACTTAAAATGTCTGAGAGAATGGAACAAAGACTTTCCTTTACAAACTTATAAAAAATTAGTTAAATATGCAAAAAAAGATAAAAAGTTGTTTTAAGATACTTGTAATAATATAAATTATTTTATTTGTCAAATAACTCCTCTAAAAAACCAACAGCAAAAAGGATTTAAGGGTGGAGATGTTAGAATTTTGAATGATAACAAAAGAGGAAGCAGAAAGAGGCATGAAGGAATTTGATATGGCTTGGCAAGAATTTTTTAAAGATAAACCAGAGCCAAAAAATGATGATGAAGAAAAAAAAGAACAGGAAGAATTTTATCATTGGTATAATTATGTAAGAAAGCAGAGCGATACGGG
>CAYIPM010000089.1:0-4212 GCA_964365195.1 Candidatus Woesearchaeota archaeon | reverse complement strand
TTCGTCCCATTCCAATTATATTTTATTTCATTGATGTAACGGTCAGTTATATTTTTCTCATCAAACGAAATATTAAATAAAAGTGTTCCATTTGACGTCGACGTTGCATTTGCGGGAGTTGGCAAAATAAATTCATTGCTCGGCGGATTTTTTATTAAAATGGTAATATTAATGCCATTATTAATCATAGTATCATTCTGATTACCTAAACTGTCATTTGCATACACACGTACACTAAACAAAGTTCCTTCAAGCGCAGTTATAGAAAAGTTCATTGGTGCAATATACCAATCATTTTCTTTCAAAACAAAATTTGTTCCATTGCTATGATTCACCCAACTGCCACTTTGATTGCTCGCAATAATCCATCCGCTTAATCCAGAATCGTCACGCCAGCTGACATTCACGAAAATAATTTCACCCGTAAAATTTTTTCCCGTGATAGTAAAATCAGTAAGATTATAAAAAGGTCCTTGAGAATCAACCCTAAAACTCACCGTTGAGAAATTATAGTTTCCTACACTATCATTCACATACACCGTTACATTATGCAATCCTTCACTCCATGTAATATTAGTAATATTAACGCAATTGCCTCCGCCACCAGAACCAAGACTTTTATTCACTAAATATGTATCATTAGAATACCAACATGAATCAATCCCATTTGTATCACTTGCCGTATAATTCACATTCAAAGTTGTGCTTGATGAATTTGTGTTGTTTAATGGAGCTGTAATATTTATGGCGGGAATAGTATTATCGACGCTGAAATTAATACTATTTCTTCCAACATTTCCAACACTATCATTAACATAAATAGTTATGTTATGAGTGCCATCACTCCAACTGAGATTAGTTACATTAACACAAGTTCCTCCGCTTCCAAGACTTTTATTTGCAACGTTGTAAGTGTCGTTGTTATACCAACAACTATCAATACTGCTTAAATCTGTAACAGTGAAATTTATATCTGGATCTTTTTGAAGAGTATTATTACTCGGAAAATTAATTGTCACAACCGGAACAGTCAAATCAATCCGAAACGTTGTTGAATTTTGTCCGACATTTCCTGCAGTGTCATTGACCCAAATGGTAACATTATGTAATCCCTCTGCCCATGTAATATTTGTAATATTTAAACAAACTCCCCCACTTCCCAAACTTTTATTTAAAACATTATAGGTATCATTATTGTACCAACATGATTCAAATACTCCTGCATCAACGATTGTGTAATTCACATCTAAGGCGGTATTCGACGTATTTGTATTATTAGTTGGATTAATAATTGGAATTAGAGGATTCACGCTATCAACCCTAAAACTCACACTTGAAAAATTATAATTTCCTGCTGTGTCATTCGCATAGACCGTTACATTATGATTTCCTTCAGACCAAGTTACCGTCGTGATATTGGCACAATTTGAAAGCGTTATATTTGCTAAATATGTGTCATTAGAATACCAGCAAGAACTAATTGACGAAACATCACCAGCCGTGAAATTAACATCTAAATTTATATTTGATGAATTAGTATAATTCGTCGGGAATAAAATTGCAAGTGCAGGAACAACACTATCAATCCTAAATGTCGTCGTGTTTTGTCCAACATTTCCTGCAGTATCATTCACCCAGATGGTTACATTATGCAATCCCTCTGCCCAAGTTATGTTTGTGATGTTTGAGCATGTACCACCTGAACCCAAACTTTTATTCGCAACATTATATGTATCATTGTTGTACCAACATGATTCAAATACTCCTGCATCAACGATTGTGTAATTCACATCTAAGGCGGTATTCGACGTATTTGTATTATTAGTTGGATTAATAATTGGAATTAGAGGATTCACGCTATCAATTCTAAAACTCACACTTGAAAAATTATAATTTCCTGCTGTGTCATTTGCATACACAGTTACATTATGATTCCCTTCAGACCAAATTACCGTAGTGATATTTGCACATGACGCAAGAGTTATATTTGCTAAATATGTGTCATTAGAATACCAGCAGGAGCTGATCGATGAAACATCACCAGCCGTGAAATTAACATCTAAATTTATATTTGATGAATTACTATTATTCGTAGGGAATAAAATTGCAAGTGCAGGAACAATACTATCAATCCGAAATGTCGTCGTGTTTTGTCCGACATTGCCTGCAGTGTCATTGATCCAAATGGTAACATTATGTAATCCCTCTGCCCACGTAATGTTTGTAATATTAAAACACGTTCCGCCTGAACCTAAACTTTTATTGACGACGTTATACGTATCATTGTTGTACCAGCAGGATTCAAATACTCCTGCATCAACAATTGTATAATTAACATCTAAGGCAGTATTTGATATATTAGTGTTGTTTGTAGGATTAACAATTGGAATTGTTGGTCCAGAGGTATCAATCCTAAAACTTACCGTTGAGAAATTATAATTTCCTGCACTGTCATTGACATACACTGTTACATTATGCAATCCTTCACTCCACGTAATATTAGTTATATTCACACAGTTTCCTCCGCCACCTGATCCAAGACTTTTATTGACTAAATATGTATCATTGGAATACCAACACGAAGAAATTGAAGACAGATCGCTAAAAGTATAATTGACATTTAATCCAGTACTAGAAGAGTTCGTATTATTCGTCGGGAATAAAATTGCAACAGCAGGAATCACTGTATCAATCCGAAATGTCGTCGAGTTTTGTCCGACATTTCCTGCTGTATCATTGACCCAGATTGTTACATTATGCAATCCTTCTGCCCAGGTGATATTAGTAATATTACTGCACACTCCTCCAGAACCTAAACTTTTATTTGCAACATTATATGTATCATTGTTGTACCAACATGATTCAAATACTCCTGCATCAACGATTGTGTAATTCACATCTAAGGCGGTATTCGACGTATTTGTATTATTAGTTGGAATTACAATAGTTAATGTAGGAGGAGAATTGTCAACTATACCAAACATAAACACATCATCTAATTTATTTCCTGCATTATTTCCTGTAACGGAAATATTTAAAGTGTGATTCACATAACCAGAATCATTTCTTGCAGTCATATTATATAAAGTATAATAATATTTTGTTCCTCCCAAATTTACATAATCAATAATTGTTGTTCGATTAATCCACCCCGACGCATTTGTAGTAAAATTAAATTGATGATTTTCAGTGCGGTTATTTGCCCGAATGTTAATTCCAGTTGCTGCACTGCCATTGCTATAATTTGCATATGCTTGGTAATACCATTTTCGAGTAAGATTACTTCCCGTATTGATTGATTCAGAATCATAACTGCAATTTGTCACTGTTGCTGTAGAATTAGGTAAGAATCGGATATCAAAAAGAATTCCCGATATATTAATACAATTAGTTATATTGATATCAGTTGCCTTTGATAAAACAAATCCATCACTACTATCCAAATAACCAAGAGCCTGTGTATTAACTAGCGTATTAAAAACTGAATTTTCTATATAAATGCCTTTACTGCTGTTACTACTGCCGATGTTTGAAGTGAGTGTGTTATTATGAGAAAAAGAAATAATTATCCCAAAACTGATGTTACTACTGCCGATGTTTGAAGTGAGTGTGTTATTATTTGTATTAGTGACAGAACCGTCTAAAAGAATTCCATAGCCTGCACGACTTGTTGCATTATTAGAAGTTAGAATATTTCCCGATGAGGATAGAAGATAAATTCCTTGATCAGTATCACTACGTGCTCGATTATATGTGAGTGTATTATTTTCTGTACCTGATAAAATAATAGCGCCTACTGTACCGCTGCCAGATGCTTCACCATATACAGTATTTGAAAAAAGAGTGTTATTATTAGCACCATTTACCGATATTCCAATATAATATTGTGAAGTAATATTATTTGAACTAATATTATTATCACGCGCTGAACTAACAGAAATAGCATAACAATTATCACAAGTTACATTAATATTATTACTCTCTATTTTACTATTTGAGATCGATGTTAAAGCAATACCATTTCTTTGGTTTCCCAACGTATTATTAAATACATAAGAACTATTTGCATTATTTTGTAAAAAGACTCCATTTCCACCACTTCCCGTCCCCATCGTCACATTCGTCCCCTTCACCGTCGTATTAAACTGATTCGAATATATTCCAGAAACATTACTGCCACTCTTAATCCAATACCCATTGCCATTAAACGTA
>CAYIPM010000088.1:0-4246 GCA_964365195.1 Candidatus Woesearchaeota archaeon | reverse complement strand
AAATTATTGGCAGTACATATTTCATGGGATTAAGAACATGCATTGCCTCAATTTTTTCTTCATTTTTCTGTGCCTCTAATTCTAATTCTTTTTTGTGTATACCTGCTGGTGGGTCGTCTTTGAATTGCACAATATATCCCTCCGCAAATGATTCGCCAGGAGTTGAAAAGATAATTTCATCGATAAGCGGAACGCTTAATGATGAATCAGGAGGATCAGTTAGATAAATCGGTTCCTGTATGGTAAAATTTTCTTTGATGCTTCCCACTGACATTAAAAGACTGCCAAGTTGCAAATCAATACAACTTCCTTCATGACAAACGCCAGTACACTCATATTGTTCTGAAAAAAGATAAGCACCTTGACAATAATATTCAATTAATGTATCATTGGAACAACTATCTTCAAATTGATTGGTGTTATTGTATGTTTTGCCTCGAACATAATAATCTCTGCCATTGTCAGTTTCATTACAAAAAGGAGCTAATTCTTTTACAAAAATGTTCCATGAGTTGCTTGAAGTTTTGTTAAAAGGAGAAAAATGGGTAAATACACGATAATTGCCGGCATTTTTCGAAATAACATTGCGAGGATTCCATTCTGAAGCAAGAGAATGGATTGATGCAGGAGAAATACTAATTTTTTTATCGATAACAAATTGTTCATCAAGCCAATTATTCCCCTCTTTTTTTTGAAGTTTCATAAGCAATTGTCCTTCTAATATAAAATTTTCATTATTTTTTATTAAAGAAGGAAATCTATCAAAATCTTCGTTATCATCTAATATATCTTTACATTCAGTATCATTTGGAAAATCAATTTTCCCATCGCCATCATTATCTTTGTTGTCAGAGCATTGTGGCGGTAAACAATCTAAAGTGCAAGACGGCCATGATTCTCCTCCTTCGCACACACCATCACCGCAATTGCTTTCATCGTTATCTATAGAATTTGTGCAGCCCGCATCATATGGAAAATCAACTTTCCCATCGCCATCATTATCTTTAAAATCATCACATTCATTAAAGTGAGGAATTTTATTTATATCAACAAAATAAACATCTGTTGTTTGGCCGCGACCATCAATCCAAGTGACAAATGACTTATGTATATCCAAATCACCATTGTAACTTGTATCACTAATAAGAGTTACATGCTTATCATTTGATAAGTCATACATAAATAATTCATAAAGAAATCTTTTTGGAGAAGCAAGATATACTATTCTATCCCCATCAATTTCTGGTGGATTCTGCCATAATATTGTACCGCCGGAAGATATTTCTTTTGTTGTTTTTGTGAGAATGTCATAAACATATATCCCGGAAGTTTCAAATCCTCTTGAATAAACAACTTTATTTCCAGAAATACGCGGATCAATTCCACCATCAACAGTGGAAATTTTTGTTTTTGTATTTTTTGTAATATCATAAAGATAAATATCAGAAGTAGGATAGTCAATAGAATATACTACTTTATCTTCATCAATATCTACTCTTGGGCCTATCCATCCTTGATGAATAGGTACAGGCAGCGCGTCTGGTTTGTCAATGTCATATAAAAAAAGATATGTATCTCTCCATACAAGATAATGGCCTGAAACGCGCGGAACACTGGGCATATGATTTGGAATTATTGGATTTTGCCCTATTTCGATTTTCTTTTTCTGAGCAATATCATAGAGATATATAATCCACGAACGATTTATAAGAGATACCCAAGTAATGTATTTATCTGAGATATGAGGTTCACCAGAAATTCCCTTTGTGTGGAGCGGAGTAATAATCTTGTTTGGGATATTATACATAAGAACTTTATAATTTTTTTCATTATCTGTACTATCTCCTTTATAATCTAAAAATACGATAGTATCTCCATAAATTGAAGGATGATCTTCAGTACCTTGAGTGATTATACCTTCTTCAGGACGTTTCATAAAAGTAAATACTGACGATGTTTTTCCTGTCGAAGTAACTACAGTAAGATTAAAAGTAAGAGGAACTAAATAAGGATATTCATCAATCGGAAAGTCTTTATATAATAATTTTTTATCAAATGTGTTATCACCTTGTTTAAGGACTTGCACAGGTCTGTTTGCTAAATGAAAAGAAAGTTCCCAGTGTTGAATTGTTTTTGATTTTATCGTCCCATAAATATCAACAAACGAGTCTTTTCCAATAACAATTAATTCAACCAAAGGTGGAGGAGATGATAAAGCAATAGTATTAAAAACATTGATAAGTCCTGCTCCTTCTGCATTGGAGCCATAGCCTAATGATACTGCAGTACTTTTTAAAGCAGTTTTAATCTCTTCAGGATCCCAATTTGGATGTGCTTGTTTTATTAATGCAACAGCACCTGCAACATGCGGTGTTGCCATGCTTGTGCCCGATATAGCAATATGTTTTTCATCTAAACAACGTTTATTCGAAAACCAACCGTTAAATTGTGCTGCACAAATATTAACTCCTGGCGCAACAACATCAGGTTTTGTTAAATATTGTTGTGTCTGATTGCTATCGATCCAGATAACAGGTCCGCGTGAACTAAAAGAGGCAATGTTTCTTTGCTTATCAGTTGCGCCGACAGTAATGACCTTTCGTGCACATCCAGGACAACCAATAGTTTGTTCTGTCGGTCCGCTGTTTCCTGCAGCCACCACAAAAATAACTCCTGCATCAACTGCAGTATCTGCTGCCTGCGAGATTGGTTCATCTGGAGTTCCTCTCCCTCCTAAGCTCATACTTATTATATCAACTTTATCTTTCACTGCTTGTTCAATTCCTGCAATAATAGCATTTTCAGGACAACTACCGAAATTATCGCACATTTTATATGCATACAAAGTTGCATTTGGTGCAACGCCCTTTAATTTTCCATTGCCTGCAGCAGTTGCAGCGACGTGAGTTCCATGGCCATGATCATCCATAGGATCACTATCCTTGTTGAAAAAATCATATCCTTTCGCTACTTTCCTACAATTTCCGGTTAAAAATTGATCTTTTGTACAACTTCCTAAATCAGCATGAGTATAATCAATGCCTGTATCAGTTACTCCAATAATAATCCCTTTTCCATCGTAGCCTAATTTCCAGGCAGCAGTAGCATTAATTAAATCGACGGAATTCATTAAATCAATCGTATATATTCTATTCGGATAAACATTTTTTACACCAAGTATTTTTTTAATTGCAAAAGCAGTCTCTTCATCAATATCGAGCGCAAATCCGTTAAAAATATATAAATATTCATTCATGACAATATGTTCATAAGAAGGAATTGATTTTTTTATTAACAATTGTTTTTCTGACAGTTCCTGTTTATACTCTTCTATTTTTTGAGGAACATCCTCTATACGCAAAGAAAAATATTTTAACGGATTTAATTCTGATAGTTCTTCATTTTTTTTAGCAAGCCCATATAATTCTTTTTCTTTTGCTGCAATAGATAAACCCTCCAATTGGATAATATATCCTTTTATAAATTCCTCTGAAGAATGAGTAGATGAAGTTAACATAATTTTTTCACCAAATTCATGAACATCTTTTGGTGTGGAAATATCAATTGTAAAATTCAATGAATGTAAACATCTTCCTTCAGTACATATAAAGCATTCTTTTTTTTCTTCCATTAAATTATATTCAGAACAATAATATTCGGTCAATATATTGTCTTTGCAAAAATCAGAAAAACTGCCAGTATTATTAAGCGTAGTCCCTTTTTTTTCATAATTTTTTCCACCATCGCTGTCAGTGCAAGTTATTGAAGTACAACTACCGCTCGACGAACAAATATTTCCTTCTGAACAATTGCCGCAATTAAGAGTGCCTCCACATTCATTATTCCAGCTGCCGCATTGTTTTCCTAATTCAGCACATGTTTTTGGTATACAACCAGTACACGCGCCATCACGACATGAAAATTTGCATTTTTCTGTTATTTGAAGAAAATAGCCATCAGCTCCACAATAATATTCAATAACATAGTTTGATGGACAAAAATCAGTATATCCCGACCCTCCAGATTTATCCACAACAGTTCCTTTCACAAAATAATTAATTCCTCCGTCGCTGTCAGTGCAACCATCAGGATTATTAATACACTGTCCTTGTGCATTGCAGCTCTGTCCGGGCAAGCAACTTCCGCAGCTGCCGCCGCATCCATTTGGTCCGCATTGTTTTCCTGAACATGATGGAGTACATGTAGTATTACATGATCCAGTCGCATTGTTGCATCCAGTTTTACA
>CAYIPM010000087.1:0-4272 GCA_964365195.1 Candidatus Woesearchaeota archaeon | reverse complement strand
CACCCATCGCCGCATAGAAATAATAATAATAATAATAATAATAATAATAATAATAATAATAATTCATCTCGATCAAGATGGGATAAACGAAGCAACATCGGCTTTATGCAGCAGCAGAAACATTCCTCAATGCAACAACATCACAAAAATCAAGAACAAACACAACAAAATTATAATCATACAACTGCAGAACCGTTAGGTGTTCAAGAAGAATTATTTGAAAATATTGGACCAATTGAACCGTTTAATGACTTGCAGCATCTTGCAAAAGAATCTGAAGAAATTGAAAATAAAGTTAATGAAGAAAAGCTCGCCCTTTTAGAAAACTTGCATCGGGCAGAAGATGATATTGTCGTTGAAGAAGATCGCACTGCTGAAAATAAAGAACTGCTCAAAAAAGAGGCATTTCGCTTTGATATTTTTGATGTTAATTAATTTCCCACATTTTTATAGTTTTATTAACAAGGATGTCAAGAAAACTTTCTTTATAGGTAATTAATAATTGGATAATTTCTTTTTCCTCTAAGAGAAGTGTATAGATAGTTTTTTTTTCATGCGAATTTTTTGTTATGATTCCTTTTGCAATTAATTTTTTGAGATGCCAGGAAACTGTTGAAGGGGATAACTTTGTAAACTGCACTATATCATCATGCTTTGTCATTTTGTTTGTTATTAGATATATCAAAATTTTCCGTATGCTTTCCTGCCGCAAGAGCATTAATAATCTTTTATCGCCAGTGTTAAATTCTTTTGTAAAATAACAAATAGTATTACCCTCTTTTTCTTCTGAAATTATTCCGTGTTTTGATAAATAATCAAGATGATATTTTAATGAACTTGCCGGCAATTTACTTTTTCGCTCAATATCCCTAAAATGACAGCCGGCATATTTTTTGACAATCATATATATTTCCCGTCTTCGGTCAAGTTCTAAAATCTTATCTCTAAAAAATAACAGAGAGGTCATATATACTTAATCCCCCTTTCTTATTACTCCCAAGAAAAAAAGCAGCACAACGAAGAATTCTAAAATAATTGAAAGCGGATCAATAAAAGGCAATTCATTAAACAATAGTTCAGAACCAACTAGAAAACTTTTTATTGCAAATATAAAAAATGCCGCACTCACATATAAAAGACGCTTTCTTCCATCGGTGCGATAGGCAAGAAAGGTTATAATGCCCATCCCTAATGCTATAAGTCCATTTATTAAACTTAACAGTTTTTCAAGCTCTAAATTTTGAATAAAATAATCTCCATCTTTTTCTGTTGTGTTCAAGGCAATTACCGAAGAAGAAATAAAAAGAAGAGCGAACATAAAAATACTTAGAGATATCGCTGTATATTTTTGTTTTAAATTCATTTTCATAATATTTAATTATTTTCTTGATTATTAAATTTTTTGATTTTAGTTTTTTCCATCTATTTTACTTATTTTAATAAATGCTCCACTATATTCCTAATTAAAGAATATTCTTTATTATTAATATATTCACGAGTTAAAAAAATCCCGGTCACAATAGATGGAATCATCAAACCGACTAGTGACGTAATATATGCTCCAGCTTTAATTAATGGAGCGTAACGATTATGTGGATCTAACATTTTCTCAAAAAAACCATCTTTATCTATTTCATATTCATCTATTTCCGAATATGTTTTAAAACTTTCATAGGGATTTATTCTCGTTTCTAATTGTTGGTTTTTCATTATAATGTTGAATGATAATTTTTGTTTATATACTCCATCGTACAATCATCGAATAAGAAATGCAAAAAATAAAAAGATAAAAATTTAATTATATCAACGGAAATAAATTTTCATAGAAAATTTTTTCCTTGTAGTCAACGACATTAATATTTGACCATTTTGTCGTTGACTTATTAGGGAAAGAAGCGATTCTTTCACTATAGTATTTAGGAAATGAAATTAAAATTTACGAAAAATAATTTCATTTACTATAATCTTCTTTATCTTCATCTTCAGTATCTGTTAGATCTGATTCAATCAGAACAACTTTTCCTGTTTTAGCTTCTACTTTGACGTCGGTTTCAACACCATTATCATCTGTGAACTCTATTGCATAGACTGCAATACCTTTTTCTTTTTCAAGTTCGACATCAGTTATGGAACCAACAACAGACATATCAACTGATTTTTTTGCAATGGCAACTGCTTGTTCTTCTGTTATTTTTTCAGATATTGCAGCTAATTCTTGGATCGTTACTTTTTCATCTTCATCTGTATCGTCAACGTCTTCTTCATTCTTATTATTTGTTTTATCTGATTCAATCAGACTTTCTGACGGCAATAATTTCAATGATGTTTCTTGTAGAGAGGTCTGTGAACTATCTGTCGACCAAAGTGTTAAGGCAGATACAAGAAAAACACCTGCAATAACTAAAGCAACAAATACTACCGTTATTAATAATTTTTGGCTCATTTTACATACCTCCTTACAATATTTTTCATAAAATAGAGAAGAATATTTTCTTTAAAAAGAGCATCGTACAATGATCGAATGAAGAAATGGATCGATGTGGAGACAATTTTCTGAAGCTACTTATATTGTTACTACTATGTAATAAACACAAAGCAAAACATTTAAATAGTCTTTTTACTTAAAGAAATTAAGAAAATTAAAGGTTATACTAATAAAAAAATGAATAAACAAAAAAAATTAAGAAGTGCATTACGATCACATCTTGGAACTATAGTTGAAACTTTCCAATTTATCAATGGTGAATTAAAAGATTTACCTCATGAAAATGGATCTCTTCATAAAAGTTTGAATCCTAAGAAAGAAGAATATATTGTTCATCGTCCAGGTTTTATTTGCTCTGATTATCGACATTCTGATGGAAAGTTATATACCATTATGATTAAAGAAACATGTGAGGAGAAAAAATAAAATGGTTGAAGAAAAATTTGGATATGTAAACGAACGAGCACGCGAATTTAGTGCCAATCTTGCAAAGTGTCTACATGTCGATGCAAGATTACCTGAGGATGTTATTCATATGAAAACAATTTGTGATGAACGCGGTCGTTATATTTTTTTTAATATGCACGGTACTGCAGTATTAATCGAGAATGCTGGAAACTATAGTCCGATGGCTGGTGGCGAGTCTTTAGAGATTTCTTTTGGTGCATTAGAGGATACCTCACTTAGACGTGCAAAACAAACACTTACACAAATGACTGGATTTGAATTTCATAAGGAGGACAAATAATATGTGTGAATTTTATCATAGCGGAGCGCAATATTGCACGATGGATCATAGTGTTACGTATGAAAGCAATTTAGAAAAAAATGTAGGAGATATTTCTTCATTGTATAATTCACGAGAGAATAAATCAGAAGGAGTGCATAATTAATACAATGGCAAAGGCAAAATCACAAGAAAAAAAAGCAAGTGCATATCAAGAATTCTATGGCGCTTTAGCTGGAGCAAAGCAACTGGGAGAATTATATGAAAAAATAAGTGTTGAACCACAGGCTCGACAAATTGCTGCAAATTATTTGGCTCAACAGGGCGAAGAAGCCATTGGAGAAGAACTTGTTAAATCCACTACGCCGATGAGTGAGGTTGCAGATGCATTGAATATTTTTGGTGTTAGAAAAGCACAACATGATCTTGAAAATCTTGTAACAGAAAAATTTGAAGATATTGTTGGGAGTGCTCCTAACGGTTTCTTAGAAAATCTTTTAACTACTCTTACGCCAAAAGCTGGAAAAAAAGAGTATGAATCATTTGCTCACGAACATGCGATATATCAAACGTTGGTCGACGAAAATAGAGGAAATGAGCGCATTAATGAAATTAAAAAATATTATGATACCACATATAAAATTGAAGAAAAAGACGATGCTTTTGAAAAAGAACAAAAAAAATTAATTAAACAATTTTGCCTGAACATGTATGTAAGAGAGGGTAAGGAAAATAAAGAACTTGTTGCACGCAAATATCAAGAAATTCACATCGAAGAATTAAAATCTTTTAGTAAAAAAGTGAAAGATAAAAAACTTGTTGCAGATTATATTATTACCGGCATCGGTGACAATAAAAAAGCACGTGAAGAATTTTTACAAAAACTTGTTAATTTACAAGAACAATTGCAAAAACAACGCGAACAGTAGGAATAAAACTATGGTTGATTATCAACACTTACTACGTCGATATGCTATCTCTCAATTTGAAGTTATAGTAGATGAGATTATTTTTCGTAAATTTTAATTTCATTTCCTAAATACCAAGGAAAAAATTTTCT
>CAYIPM010000086.1:0-4297 GCA_964365195.1 Candidatus Woesearchaeota archaeon | reverse complement strand
GTGAAAGTGTGGAATTATGCTTTGACTGATGCAGAAATAATGAGTGAATATAATGTTGGATGTAATAATGAATGTTCCTCATCGGGATTAAAGCAATGCTCTGGCAATGATTATCAAACCTGTGGAAACTACGACAGCGACGCATGTTTGGAGTGGAGTGGTGTGACTGCGTGCGCGAGCGGACAAGTGTGTAGTGGGGGAAATTGTGTTGCTGATAATCTTAATGCGCAATTATCTTTAGCGACGCTGAAAGATAGTTATGCAGTGAATGAACAGATTAAATTAACTGATCCGCCTGATGCGCCAATCATGAATATTGTTCATAGTGTTGTTTCTGAAGGAAAGATACAGAATATTGTAGAAGAACAAGAAAACCCAAAATTTAATGGTTATATTGTCGAATTTAAAAGTGATCCAGCTATTGTTAGATATGAACAATTAAAAGAAACGGCTAAGAAAAATGATGCATATATACAAAGAAATCCTGTTTTTACGACGGCAACTGGTTATCGATTTTCCGCAATAACAACAAAAAAAGTGCCGCGGGAAATTAAAAAATATTCTGATTCTCTGAAAAAAGAAAATGAAAAAATTAAACAAAAAATTTTATTGAAACTTGATAAAAAAACTATTACTGGAACAGGAAAAGTTATTTCTGGAAGTTTTATAAAAGATTTTTTTGGAATTACAGGCAATGCCGTTGCTTCATTGGAAATGCAGAAAAAAGTTATGAATGAATATATGGTGGTGATTAATGGCATGGCATTAGATATATCTGCAGAAGAAGCGGAAAATATTAAAAAAATTCCGGATGTGAAATTAGTTTCTCCTAATTATGAAGTACATGCAATGATGATGGATAGTATTCCTTTGGTTGGCGCTGATAAAGTGTGGCAATTAGATAGTGATGGAAATAATTGTGCGACAAGTGGAAAAGAATGTTTGACAGGTAAAGGAATAAAAATTGGAATTATTGATACGGGGGTTGATTATACGCATGGTGATTTGGGGGGATGCACATCACAGCAAGTTGTAGCAGGAACTTGCGCAAAAGTTGCTGGCGGTTATGATTTTGTCAATAACGATAATGATCCGATGGATGATAACTTACATGGAACTCATGTTGCAAGCATTGCTGCAGGAACCGGTGTGGGAGGATTAAAAGGAGTTGCACCTGATGCAACAATTTATGCGTATAAAGTTTTAAATGATTTGGGAGGTGGAAGTTTTAACAATATTATTGCCGCTATTGATAGAAGTCCTGATTTAAATAATAATAAAATTCCTTGCGAAGCTAATGATTATTTAGATATTATTAGTTTGAGTTTAGGTGGACATGGAAGTCCTGATGATCGACAGAGTAAGGCAATTGATAATGCTGCAGCATGCACTGTTGCTGTTATTGCTGCAGGAAATTCAGGACCTAATGCGAAAACAATTGGAAGTCCTGGAAATGCGCGAAAAGCAATTACTGTTGGAGCAAGTTATAAAACAGACTACCAACAATTTGAATGGAGTTGTACTTCTGGAACAGAAACAAGTTGTGGAAGATGCCCCTCAACAGGAAAAATTCTCTGTGATTATTGGGGAGATGGAAATCCTGTAACTGATCAGATAACTGCATTTAGCTCACGAGGACCCGTTACATGGACAGACAGCAGTGGAACTCCGCAGACATTGATAAAGCCCGATATAATTGCGCCTGGAGCAGTTATATGCGCTGCACGCCATGATAGTATTTATCCTGATGGAGAAGATCCAATTTACAAACCTTGTTTAAATGATAAATATGTTCAAATCCCCGGGACTTCTACGGCAACACCGCAGGTTACCGGAGCTGTCGCTTTATTAAAACAAAAACATCCTGGCTGGACGCCTGATGAAATAAAAAATGTTTTAAAAAATACTGCGAAGAAATTAATTGATCCGACGACGAATAAAGAATATGATATTAACACACAAGGAAGTGGAAGATTAGATGTTATAAAAGCTATTAGTATTAGTAATACCGGTGTAAAACCTCAATCAAAGCTCGTCAATTCTGCTACTGCAATTTTAACTGGACAATTACAAATAAAATTGCAGAAAAAAATAAATGGCGTTTTTACTGACGTTTCTACTGTCGTAAATCAACAAATCAATATTCCTGCAAGTGGTTTATTAAAATTAGATATAGGTAAAGATAATTTGAATAATCAAGTTTTTACTGGATTTAATAATCTTAATGTGAAAGCTGATAGTTTTGGCTATTATCGCGTGTACGTGCGATTTGAAAAGAACGGACAGTTTGTCGAGGGAAATTGGGAGTTTACGGTTGCGCAGATATAGATATTATCCTCTTTTTCGTAATAAAACTATTTTTTTAATAATTCATACACAAACAATTCTTCAAAAAATAATCTTTTCTTTCCTTTGATTTCATAGTTATAGTTCAATTCCCGCGCCTTTTTTAAAATTATGCTTGGTTTGCTTAATGATGAGAAAAGCAAAAGTATTTTTCCTTTTTTTGTGAGATGATTTTGTGCTTGTTCTAAAAACTTTAAAATTAATTCATATCCTTTTTTTCCGGCAGTTGTTTGCATTTTGCTGTCAAGCGGCTCTCTTTTGTCTTCGGGAAGATACGGTGTATTGAAAACAATAATATCAAATTTCTTTTTTTGCAGGTTTGAAAAAAGATCAGACTGAATAGCTTTTATTTTTAGCTTTTTGAGATGCCTGACTGCTTCGGGATTTATATCGACGGCGAGAATGTTTTTGTAATTATGTTCTTGAAATGTTTGCGCAAGAATTCCTGAACCAGCGCCCATATCGAGAATTTTTAGAGTTTTGTTTTTATTGCTCCACATGTGTTTAATACCTCCTTGCTTACAATGATTTTTCGTCGTTCCCATTTGGAGGCTTAAAAAATACCCAGCAGCTTGCTGCGAAGTGGGCGCAAGCGTTCTAGGGGATTTTTTATTATTTTTTATATAACTTAAAATTATTTCTTGCAATAAAAAAGAATCGTCAGATGGTGTGTAGATAGACATTATCCGGCAAGAAATTGTAAGATTTGTTCTTTAAATATAATTACTCCCACAAGACAGCCGATAAGAATGAGTAAAATAATAAGCAGAAGAATTTCCATGCCGTAGGATTTTTTTGGTTTTTGCATTGAAAGCTTATTTGCATCATTTGTCGACGCATTTTGAGGCAAAGCTTGCGGTGAATAGAATGGATATTGCTGTTGGAATTGCACTGCGCTGTTATTTTTATTTTGCAGTTGTAGAGGTTGCTGTTGCTGCAATGAGGAAGGGCCTGATTGCATTGGTTTAATTTGCGTAAGCGGAATACGTGAATCTATTGGCATGGTGAGTTGTTCTCCCGGTTGCGGCTGCATCATTCTAATAACTCCTCCACCGACAAAATGAGCTGCTTCTTGAACTTCTCGAGGATTATATCCAGAGTTTATCATAACTTGTATTGCACTTTCGAGAGATTCTCCTTGATTGACTGCATTTACCAGTGCTGTAATTATATCTTCATTTACCATGTTTTCTTGTTTTTTTTGTAAATCATGATCATCAAATTTCTATTATTTTACCATTACTTGTCAAATGCAATTCTTTTGGTTTGTATCCTAGTTCTTTTGCCAATTCTATCATTGGCATTGTTTTATCATGACCGCCGTGTGCTGGAATGATATGTTCTGGATGCACCATTTTTACAAAATCGCGCAAGTCTTCCCTCCCGGCATGACCTGACACGTGAATATTATTAAATATACGAACCCCTCTTTTTTTTAATTTTACGTCGAGCTTTTGTCTATTTTCTATATTTGTTTTTGTGGGAATAATTGATGAAGAAAACACAACATGATCTTCGTTATGAAATTGAAAGGGAAGTTTATTTCTGGTGAGCCGATCAAGCATGCTTCCTGGCTCACCCTGATGCCCAGTACAGACAATCATATACTCTGTTCGTTTTTCACCTATTCTTCTAATCTTTTTTTCCAGTTGTTTTCGATATGACACCATTTCAATATCATTTTTAAATGGACAGAGATTTATTTTCGATGCAGCATTTACATATTTATTCAAGCTTCTTCCCAGGAACACAATTTTTCTGTCAAGCCGTTTTCCAAAATCGACGATGGATTTTAATCGGGCGATATGTGATGAGAATGTCGAGACGATGAGTCCTTTGCCGCGATTATTTGTGGTAAGTAAAACTTCTTCAAGCATTGCGCGCGCCACGTTTTCACTTGCTGTTTTTCTTTCGTCGCCGGAATAGAGCGAATCAACAATCATTACTTTTA
>CAYIPM010000085.1:0-4316 GCA_964365195.1 Candidatus Woesearchaeota archaeon | reverse complement strand
GAACATAAATAATTGAGCATTTTCATTTAAGTCCTGCAGAATATAGCATATGACACATTTGCTCAATTTATTAAGTCATATGCTATACGACCACGTTCTAAAGAAAGAGGTTTTCAATTTATGGACATAAAAAAAATTGCGCGCGCCTCGCGCGAGAATTACGACGATACCCCAAACGCATGACCGTACGTGAAGTCGACGAAGCCGCCGCCGACAAGCAACCTGCCAACGACCACGTAGAGCGCAGACAACCGTTGTTCTGGCTTACCATCTTCTGCAACAACTACTCCCCATGTACGAGGTTTATGTGAAAATGTTTGTGAAACTTCTGCAAGTTTTTGTGCGCCTTCTATTCCCGCGGTTGCTCGCATAAACCCGTCTTTTGCAAATGACTCTGCACTTTGCTCACCTAATACATAAGTTTCTTTCGGTGCGAATCGCACTGTTTTGTCTTTGCTGAATCTGACTCCCTCAGTTTCTTTTCCGCCTTGTAATTTTTTTTCGAGATTTTCTACTGATAATAACTTATTTCCTCCGTCTGCTTTTGTATCTTGTACAACATAGACTCCTTTATCCATCCAAAGATTTTGATTAAAAACCCAGAGCCAATTAGTTTTCATAATCTTGCGAACATTTTCAAATTCCAGTTCATCTTTTGCGCCACTGCAATATGCTGCATGAAGTAAGGCAGCAGTATAATCTCCGTGCGGAAGGATTAAATTTTTTTGTAGAATTTCTTTTCCGACTTCTTGATACGTATTCGGTCCAATGGAGGGATACACAAAAGAAATTTCTTTAGTTTGATAGGGAATTATTAATTCAACTCTTCCTCGAACTATACGGGGTTTTGATTCATTATGATTTTTTACTGAGGTATTCATATTTTTTAATGGAAGAGAGGGTATTTAAACTTTTCTCATTGTTACTATTATTAAAAAGTTACAAATACTCTTTTATTTTTATTATATCTCTGTTGAGAATTATGGGCTTCATATGAATAACTTCTACAGGATAGCACGCTTTTTCTTTTGGTGGAGGCGGATATAATAAAAAATCCCATCGTTCGCTGCGGCTCACTTCGCAGCAAGCTGCGGGGTATTAACCCAAAAATTCTAATCAACGAATGTGCGCCGAGATAACCTGCGACATTATCTTTCGGATAATTTAATACAAGCATTGCATCACAGTCTTCTTGAGATTTCATACATGCACGTATAATATCTGTTTTTTCGCAATGATCTATATCCTCATTTAATTTTTTGTCGGGGTTATTAAAACAATCGTAAGTATCTTGTGCAAAATCTGTTTGAAATCCCATTTCTTCTAATTCTTTTTTTACGCGCACAAAATCTTTTACAAAATGCATGCTTCCTGCAATAAAGAAATTGTCTAAAATTTCGCTATCTGTGGCAGCAAGCTGCGGGGTATTCCGCGAAATTTTTGCTGTGCGCCGACAATTTCTAATTTTCAAATTGACGATGCAGCAAGCTGCGGGGTATTAAACCCAATTTGAAAATAAATATTTTTTTCATGTGATTTTAGATTTTTATTCACTTTTATATTTTTGTATAAATCTTTAAAACGCCTTAAGATATTCTTATTATATGGTGAAGGAACTGATCAAAAAAATTATTGACGAGAGTGTTACAGTGCATAATTCTACGTACGAGCTTACTTCTTCGATAGAAACTGCGGCACAGATTCTTGTCCATTCATTAGAGCAGGGAGGAAAAATTCTTATATGTGGCAACGGAGGCAGTGCTGCTGAAGCACAACATTTCTCGTCGGAATTAATTGGGAAATTTGAAAAAGATCGTCCAGCATTGCCCGCAATTGCACTGACTACTGATGGATCAAATATCACTGCTGTTGGCAATGATACTGGATTTGAGTTTATTTTTTCTCGACAAGTTACAGCATTAGGAAATGAGGGAGATGTTTTAGTGTGTTTAACAACATCGGATTATGATGAGGATGATAATCATTCTATGAACTTAAAAAACGCAATTATGAAAGCGCGTGAAAAAGAAATGAAAACAGTTTTGATTGGTTCTATAAAAAGTAAAAAAATTGGAGAGCTTGTCGATGTTGCAATCAAAGTTAACAATGAAAAAACTGCGCGCATTCAAGAGATGCATTTACTTATTATTCATATTCTTACTAAGATTATTGAAGATAATTTATCATAAAGATATTATTTTATATCATATATAACTTCTTAAATAAAATTTTATTTTCAACATATGCTATCCATTATTATAACCTCATTTAAGGAGCCAAAAACTATCGGGCGCGCTATTGAACATATTATTCATCAGAATATTTCTGAAGAGTATGAATTAATTGTTTCTGCGCCGGATAAAGAAACTTTAGAAGTTGCTCAATCATATCAAGAAAAAAATAAAAAAATAGTATTATTTCAAGATCCGGGAAAGGGAAAAAGTTATGCCATTAATCTTTTATTCGAAAAATTAAAGGGAAATATTATTATTTTAACCGATGGTGATGTGTATGTTTCAAACGATTCTATTAACAAAATTGTGGATTTATTTAATGATTCTCAAGTTGGATGCGTGACTGGGCGACCAGTTTCTGTTGAAAATAAAAATTATTTACTTGGCTACTGGAGTCATATGCTGTGCGATGCTGCGCATCTTTTGCGATTGAAGCGACATACAAAACATGAATTTTTAGAGTGTTCGGGTTATTTTTGGGCTTTTCGAAATAACGTTATCAAAGAATTTCCTCTTGATGTTGCTGAAGACAGTATTGTTCCGGTTATATTTTGGAAAAAAGGATACACTATAAAATATTCTCCTGAATCAAAAGTGTTTGTCAGTTATCCAAAAAATTTCTCCGATTACATGAAACAAAAAAAGCGCACTATAAAAAGTCATGAAAAAATTCAAAAATATGTAAAAAATCCGCCGCAAATGAAAACATTTTTTAATGAACTAAGTGGCATGATAGATGTTTTTAGATATTCCAAAAATTATAAGGAATTTTTTTATTCTTTTTTAGCAATTCCTTTTCGTGGTTATTTATGGCTCATTGCCTATAAAGAATTTTTATTAAAAAAAGAATATCAAGATGCATGGGAACGGGTTGAGAGTACGAAATAGGTTACAAAATTTTTCTCCAATACACAAGCATATCCTGCAAGGTTTTTTCAAGCGGAATTTCCTGCTTCCAGTTTGTTTCTTTTTTAAATTTTGAACTATCGCCGTAGATGATTGGTTCATCGGTGGGACGAATAAGCTGCGGATCTTGATAGATTTCAAAATCAAAATCTACTAATTTTTTTAACATTGTAATAATTTCTTCTATAGCATATACTTTTTCACCACTAAGGTTATATGTTTCTCCAATAGTTGCTTTTTCAAGAGCAAGGTCAAATGCTCGAATAATATCTCTCACATCAGTAATTGCCCGTTTTGTTTTGATATTTCCTACTCTGACTATTTTTGTTTTATTTATTCCTTTTTCAATTTCTATAAGCCGTTTTGTAAAATCTGCACAGACGTCGTTTACTTTTCGAGGGCCAGTGGTATTAAATATTCTGATTGTTATTTGTTTAATTGAAAAATTTTTAAAATATTGATACGCTAATAATTCTTGCGCAACTTTTGAAACCCCGTAAGGATGCAGCGGTTGTAATGCATGATCTTCTTTTACTGGAACTTCGTGCGGATGCACAAATCCATATTGAGCGCTGCTTCCTGCATTTAAAATTTTGCACGCAGAATTATATTTTTTTAACGCTTCAAAAATATTTATAGTGCCAATGACATTTGTTTCTGTCGTGTAATGAGGATCGTCCCACGAAACTGTTGGATAACTTTGCGCTGCGAGATGAAAAATTTTTTCTGGATGAAATTTTCTCATGAGATAGAATACTTTTTCTTTGTCTCTCACGTCGCATTCTTCCACTATTGCTTTTTTATCAATGTCTTTAATATCTGTTGTTGGATGAAAATGTGTTGCCAAAACTGTTTCACCTTTTTCTATTAGATAATTCACAAGATGCACACCCATAAATCCGCCTGCACCAGTAATCCAAATTTTCATTCGTCAATCTCCCACACTTTTAATCCTTCAAAATCAAAACTGAAATCAATTGAGAGCGCGCCTCGTTGCGCCAACACTTCTTTAATTTTATGTTCTTTGTCTGGTTCACTGTAAATGAGAAGGTAGCCGCCGCCACCTGCACCCATTAATTTTACGCCAATTGCCCCATTTGCAAGCGCTTCTTCAACGAGAGCGTCAATATAAGCATTTGTTATTTGAGGATTATATTGTTTCTTTACCCAAAGACG
>CAYIPM010000084.1:0-4477 GCA_964365195.1 Candidatus Woesearchaeota archaeon | reverse complement strand
TTAACCATTAATTCGCTTGGATTCCACAAGCGAACTAATTTTCGTATACTACAAGGGGAAAAAATAAGGAAAAAGGTTTTAAGGAAGCAGTTCTTTGAAATTTAATGGTGACAAAAGATGACGCGAGAGAAAAAATAAAAAAGTTAGTTGAGGAGTTTAAAGAAATTCCTAAATCTCACCTTGATTCCCTTGCAGAAGAAAAAATAAAGTGGCTGTTTATCGAACCACTTCTTGAAGCTTTAGGTTGGTCTAAAGTTGAAGTAGAAAAAGAGGAAAGAGTTTTAAGAGGAAGAGCAGACTACATCTTAAAATTAGGGAATACAGGCGTTTTAGTTATAGAAGCTAAAAAAACAAATGACAATCTAATAGGTGATGGAAAACAAGCAGTTTCATATGCTTACCATAGCAAAATAAAATTTGCAGTATTAACAAACTTCAAATATCTATATGTGTATCATGCTCTCTCAAATATAAAAAATATCGATAAGAATTTATTAAAGATAAACAATAATTATTTCAGATTATCTTTTGAAGAATACTTAGATAAGTTCGATTGGCTATGGTTATTATCTAAAGAAAGTTTTGAAAAAGGAGATATAAACAAACTTCTTTCTGCCAAAGATGAACGGGTAAACAAACCAATAGATAAAAAATTATTAGAAGATCTTCTTAAGATTAGAGAATGGTTATCTAAAGAACTAAAACAAAAAAGAAATGATTTAGAAAAAGAAAAAATAGACGAATGCACACAAATTCTGATTGATAGATTAATTTTTATACGTTCAGTTGAAGATAAAGGATTGGAACCTACTAATTATCTTTTAGGATTAGATAGTGACGTAAGAACTCAAAGAGTACAGCTTCAATTATTTCCATATTTATTGAAAAAATTTGAGGAATTTAATAATAAATATGACTCAAGATTATTTGAAAAAGGGCTATTAGAAAAAGAAGGAGCTTTTTCAGACGAGATTTTACACAAGACGATCAGAGCTTTATATTTCGGAATAGAAGATAATCAGGCAAAATATATGTTTAATGAAATTCCAGGAGATATTTTTGGAAATATTTATGAACAATATTTGGGGACAATTCTTTCAGACACAGAAAAAAGAATAAAACTCGACGCAAAATCAGGAAAAAGAAAAAAGATGGGAATTTATTATACTCCTTCGTATATTGTGGATTATATTGTAAAGAATACTGTTGGAGAATATATTAAGGATAAATCAATTGATGAAATTTTAGAGGTCAAGATTTTAGATCCTGCATGCGGTTCTGGAAGTTTTTTAACAAGAGCATTTCAAGAAGTTTGCGATACAATTAAGGATAAACTAAATAATGGAGAAGAAGGTAGCAAAATTTTATTCAAGAAACCAAAAGAAAAATTAATAGAGTTGAATTTTGGACAAAAAATAGAAGTTTTAAGAAATTGCATATACGGAGTCGATTTGGATGAAAAAGCAATTGAGATTGCGCGGTTGAATCTAATGTTAAAAACTCTGGAGGGTGTGGGACCAGAAATAAAAAAGCCGACCCTGCCACATCTTTCAAATATAAAATGTGGAAATTCCTTAATTGAGGATCATACGATTGCAGGAGATAAGGCATTTAATTGGCATGCTCAATTTCCAGAAGTTTTCAAACAAAAAGGATTTGACGTCGTGGTTGGAAATCCGCCGTATGGTGCTGAATTAAAAGAAAAAGAAAGAGAAGGGTTAGAAAAGGAATATAAGATGAATAATACCGATACTGCTGTCCTTTTTATGAAATTAGCAACAGAATTAATAAATAAAAATGGAATTAATGGATTCATCGTTCCTAAGCCGTTTGTTTATTCATCAACATGGAAAAAAATAAGAGAAGAATTACTTGATGGATTAACTGAAATAGTTGATTGCGGAAAAGTATGGAAAGAAGTTTTACTTGAACAGATTATTTATTTTTATAGTAAAAAAGAAAAACTGAATAAATATAATTCATGTGTAAGAGATAATACAATTATTAAAAAAATAGGTGAAATAGATAAATCTACTTTTAATGAATTTGGTTTTTTATTGAACGGAATATCTGAAAAAGAACTAAACTTAGGAAAAAAAATTAGAAAATTGGGAATATCTCTAAATGAATTTGTAATTAATCAAAGAGGGGCTATATACCAAAAAGAGATTACCGAAAAAAAATCTGATTTAAAGGTTTTAGGAGGAGCACAAATTGGAAGATATAGTCTACATTCAACCATTAAAGGTTATATTTCAAAGAAAATAGTAAAAGATGACAAAGCACTTATTAAACCAAATTCTATTCTGGTTCAAAGAATCGTCGCACATATTGAAAATCCAATAGATCACATAAAAATAACTGCCACATTGTCTAAGGATTTGAAAATTTCAGAATATATAATAGTTGATACAATCAATCAACTTCAAAATAAAGCTAATGAAATCTTCTCTGAATTTTTAATTGCAATAATTAGTTCAAAATTAACTAATTGGTATGCATACAGATTTATTTTTGGTAAAGCTATAAGAACAATGCAATTTGATAATCCCGTTACTGAAAGAATAATGATCCCAAAAGCATCGGAAAAGCAAAAAGAAAAGATTATCTCTCTCGTAAATCAAATGCTTTCTCTTCAAAAAAAGCTGCATGAAAAAAATTTGTCTGGAGGAGAAAAAGAAAGATTAGAACAGCAAATAAAAAATGTAGATCATGAAATCGACCAAGAAATATACAAATTATACGAAATTACCGAAGACGAACAGAAAATAATTGAAGAAAGTTTGAAGTAATCATCTTATTTTTTATATAACGATAAAGCTTAAATAAGTAATAAAACTATTTAATAAAGAAAAGAGGTGGTCGGAAGAGTTCCGAAATACTCTTTTTCGATCGCTTTCTTTAAAATTATGAAATACATATACCTTGATGAAAGTGGAGAATTAGGATTTAGTAATAAGTCTTCAAAATTTTTTACAATAACTCTTCTAATATGTGAAGTTCGCGAAGAAAGAGAAATTCAAAGAATAATCAAAAAGGTAAGAGAAAGAATATTAAAGAAAAGATTAAAAGAATCTCAGGAAATAAAATGGAATAATTCTAGTAAATATATAAAACAAAAAATTTTTGATAAGTTAACTAAAATTAATTTTGAGATATTCACTATAGTTCTCGATAAATCAAAAGTTTACGATTATCTGAAAGAAAAAAAACATAAGCTATACAATTATCTTTGTTATTTGATTATTGGAGAATGTTCTATAGACGGTAATTTCGAGTTAATAGTTGATAGATCAAAAAATAAAAGATCTCTAAGAGACGATTTTGATAATTATATTAGATTTAATTTGGTAAATAAATGTCCTAATCTTTCTATACGACATGAAGATTCAAGATCTAACGGAGTATTACAAGTTTTGGATTTTATTTCAGGTGCAATATTTAACAAATATGAATTTAAAAATTTTGAATATTATGATAAAATCAAGAATAAAATAACTACTGAAAAAATATTTCCATAAACATATCCGGTCCCTAGAGATTAAGACAAGATGTACCATCCGGCACACAACCTCTCTAGGACTTACCCAGATACATTATAATATCTTAAATAGTCTTTAAATAGCTTTTTATATCTCTTTTTTCTTTTATTTTAAGAGACATATGAATACAACTACTTCCATAAAAAAAACTTTTAAGTTATCACCTTCTACAATAAATCTTATGATTAAATGCCCTCGTTGTTTCTGGCTTGAAAGACATAAAGTTTGGAAAAGACCCTCTGGTCCTTTTCCCCAATTACCTAATGGAATGGATAGAGTTCTCAAACATCATTTTGATAGATTTATGAAACAAAATAAGCTTCCTCCAGAATTGTGCAATAATGATCATTGTGAAGATATGAAGCTTTTCGACGATGAAGATTTATTAAAAGAATGGAGAAATGCTAGAAAAGGTCTTTGGTTTGAAGATAAAGAAAAAAATGTTCTTCATGGTGGAATTGACAATATTTTAAAAAAGGGGAAAAAACTTATCGTTTTAGATTATAAAACTAAAGGATTGCCTGCAAAAGAAGATGATCAAAAATATAGTCAACACCAATTAGATATCTATAATTTTCTTTTAAGAAAAATGGGGTACGAAACTGAGGATTACGCTTTCCTATTGTTTTATTCTCCTTTAGAGGTTTTAGAGACTGGAGAAATATTGTTCCATAATGAACTAAGAAAAATTAAAACAAGTGTTAAAGATGCAGAAGAATTGTTTAACAAAGCGATAAAATTATTAAATTCTGATTGTCCTAAAAAAAGTTGTGAGTGGTGCGAGGGGAGATGATAAACAAAAAGAAAATCATCAAACAAAGAGGGGAAGTTATCAATAAATTTATCAATATTGAATGGATAATAAATGCAATTATTTCTCGGTTCTATTAAGTCTTTAGGATACGTTTAAATATTCTTGCTTCTTTTTGGTCTTG
>CAYIPM010000083.1:0-4482 GCA_964365195.1 Candidatus Woesearchaeota archaeon | reverse complement strand
AAATTTTTCAAGAATTAAGAGGCAGATGCTTCTAAATTTTTAATTGGGATGTAGCCTTCCAAGGATAAACATTGATTTATCGCCAAAATAACTCATAACATCGCGCGCTAATTGGGTTTTTCCTGCACCAGTATCCCCTTGCAAAAATAAATTGAGTCTTCCCATGAGACAGGCGTCAACTACATCGTTCATGTAAATGGGAACCCCATGTAATTGCATTAATTCTGTCGAGTTTTTGTAAGTCTTATTCATGTTTGCTCTCCACTAATTTTTTATGATAGTCAATAACATTAATCCCTTTTTTTGTTATTGACTTATTAGGAAAAGAATTTATTTCTTTTACTATAGATTCCATAAATCTGTCTAAGCTATATTCAATGAGGTGAGATTTATTTCGAAATAAGCCGTGTTTAAGCAGATCTTCAATTAATTTTATTTTCTCTTCTTCAATTGAAATGCTGATTTTTTGCTTCATTTTCTTACTAATACAGATAAAATGCTACTTTATAAATGTTTTGATAATGTAGTTACTTTAAAATGATAACTATTCTCTTATACTAGTTTTTTGAGTGTTATAGTCTTAAATAAAATCTCCTATTAGAAAGATAATGAAAAAGAGAATGATCTTTGTTACTTTATTCTTCTGGAAAAAATATTTTTTCTGAAGTAAAGAACTAATTTTTGATTATTGACGTCTCAATATATTTATATAATTTCATTTCTTTTTTATTGAATGAATAAGAGGGGACAGTTTTATTTGATGGCTGCAATTATTATTGTTGCAATTATGACTTCACTAGCTGGAGTGTCAACATATGTACTCATTCATTCACAGCCGCGCACGATTCATGAAGTAAGCGAAGACCTATCGCGCGAGAGTTATGAAATCATTGCGTATGGAGTTCGCAGTAGGGCAGATGTATCGTCGTTGTTGACGAATTTTTCGAGCGAACATTTTAGTAATTATTTTTTATATAAAATTGGAAATTATTCCAATATTATTTTTATTTACGGCAACAAAACAAATTTGACTGTTTTGCAATATACAACAAATATTTCCGGGGAAGTGCGTCTTGGAAATGCTGCATGGGTCAATTATAAACCCCGCGTTAAAATCAAAGAAATTAAAAAAAGTGAATTAGTCGGGCACCAATTTGTTGATGTTGATTTTTTAGGAAAAGTGTATTCTTTTCAATTGCGCGATCACCAGCTTTTTTATTTTATTGTTGGTTCGCAGCGTGACGGAGAAGTTTTTATAGAGAAGAATGATAAAATATATGGAGGAAGAGGTACATGATGTCTCTAAAAATAAAATCAAAAAAAGGAGTGAGTTTAATGATATCCTATGTTCTGCTTATCGCTCTTGCGATTATCATGGCAGGAGTTGTGTACACCTCTTTAAAACTTATTGCAAATGTAAAACCGGTTGCGGCCTGCGAAGAATCAACATCAGTGCTTATCACAAAATATTCCTGTGGGGCGGGAATTTTTAATGTAACGTTTCAAAACAACGGACGATTTTCTGTGAATGGCATTGTTATAAGTGTAGGAGATAGTAAGGATCGGACACCGATAACTCCTATACAAGCACTTATGCGCGAAAATAAAGGATATGAAAAGGGCTATTATATTTTTAATAGTTCTTTATCGCCAGGGAATATCCAAATTGCGCAACTAGAACCATTAAGCGTTTCTTTTTTGCGATTGGAAAAAATTCGCGTACAACCGTTTATTATCGATAAAAATAACAATACTATTATCTGCGAAACTGCAGTTATTACACAAAATCTAGATAATTGCGTCGTGAGATAAAATTTTTAAATAGTTTTTTATATTTTCTAGCCGGCTTGCGATTTCAATTTCTTATCAGTAAATTTGTCCACCCCTCGAAATGGAAATTGAAACTGCTCGACCCATCCGGCAGCGATAGTATAACGAAATTATTTGTCTACTCATAGATATAACGTAAAACCTAAATAATTGAACAATTTTCTTAGGTCTTGCAGAATATAGCATATGACAATTTTGCTCAATTATAGTGAAAGACATAGGTCTTTCCTTAAATAGTCAACGACAAACTGAGGAAAAATAAAGGTCGTTGACTATAATTGAGTCATATGCTATACTTTGTGAAATTATCCTCTTTGTAATTTTCTTTGAACATCGAAAGGTATTTATAGCAAAAATTGATTTTATATTCATGAAAATAAAAAAAGCGGTGAGTCCTCTTGTTTCTACGGTTCTGTTAATTATGATTGTTATTGTTATGGCGTTAATTATTATTTGGTGGGCGCGCTTTTTTGTGAAGGAAACTATTGAAAAGGATATTGCTGGGAATCTAAAACGCGTCGAGGATTATTGCAAGGAAGTGCAGCTGCGTTCTATTATTAATAATGATGGCTCGTTTGGGTTTGAAAATATTGGCAATGTGCCTGTGTATGGTTTTAGTTTGAAAGTGACAGAAAAAGGTGCGGGTAAATCCGACACCATTTCAGCGTCGGGAACTGTGGCACAAGTTAATCCTGGTTCCGGTGTTGTTCTTGACAGCACCATTGATCCAAATATTTTACCATATAGTGCGTATGAAGAAGTAAAGATTATTCCCATTTTATTAGGCAAGACCGACGGTGGAGCGCAAGAGTTTACGTGTCCTGAAGAAAACGCTCTTGTTATTTAATAAATGTTTGAAACATTATTAAAAAAATCTTGGGGAAAAGAACATGAAATATTTGAGGGGGAAAATAATGTGAGTGAAAAAAGAAAGAATATGAAAATGGGAAGAGAGATGAAGAATGAATACAAAAAATAAAAATTTAGATCTTAATAAAATAAAAAAGAAAGATAACATAACTGCTAATGTTCTGATCGTCAATAAGAATAGAAATTCTAAGATGGCACAAGCAGAAATCATCACAACCGTATTATTAATTTTATTATCAATTATTGGTGTTATGATTATTATGAGTTTTGCCATTCCGTTTGTACGTGAACAACTTTCTGGTGGGGATTGTTTTGACGTCGTGAATGAAATTTCTATTAGCGCAAATCGCGCATATACCTGTTATGATGCTGCGAATATCAGCATGCGTTTACAAATTCATTATAAAAATAATGCGAGTTTAGGGGGTTTTTCTGTTGAACTTGGTGGAGCGACAACAAAAAATTATATTGTGAAGAGTGATTCTATTCCTTCTTCAATAACCCTCTATCCGACGGGATTATTTGAATTTCCCGGCATGAATGAAGAGCGAACCTATCGCATTTCAGGCGTTGCACAAAAACCCGATAAAATCAAAGTTTATCCGATTTTAGCAAGCGGAGATACCTGTGATTCTTCTGCAGAAATAAATACAATACCGACGTGCAGGTAAAAAATAAAATTTTTATAATGATGATTAATAATTTTAATAGAATAAAAAAAGAAAGGGGTGAAACTTTTTAATGGGATGGAGTGAGTGGCCTGCGTGGGTGAGGGGGGGAGTGATTATAGAAATTATTGTTATAATTTTAATAGTTATTTTATTTCCATTCAGATTTGAATTTGGGATTTTTGATTCTACAGGATATTTACCTTCTTCAGTTTTTTTATTAATTCCAGGAAGTTTTGTTTTAATACTTTTTGGATTAAATTCTGATAATCTAATTTTAAGCGGATTATTATCCTTTATAATTTATTTCATCATCGGCGCTCTCATTGGATTTATAGTTGGGAAAATTAAATCTCGAGGCAAAGTTCAATATAAAAATGTTTAATACTACTAATCGCCGTGCGCAAATCTGGGTTGAAACTGCCATTTATACGTTGATTGGATTGACATTAATCTCTATCGTGTTATCTGTCGCTATTCCACAGGTTCAGAAAATAAAAGATCGCAGCGTCTTGCAGCAAGTAACAGATTCTTTGGCATCACTCCATAAGGAATTATCAACAGTAAGCGAGGTTGCAGGAAATGCTCGCACTTTTTATTTAACGCTTGAAAAAGGTAAATTGGAAATTAATTCCTCTGCTGACAGAATTTCATATTATCTTGAAAACACCAATTACAAATTTAGTGAGCCGGAAAAACCTATTTCATATGGTGAACTTTCGTATGAGACTCGACTGTATGGAAGCAAATATACGATTGTTGTCTGGCATGATTATAATCGTACTATTAATATTACATTTGCTGGAAAAGAAGAAACAAGAGTGATGCACAACGGCATTTATAAAATAAAAATGGAGAATATTGGCGATGGCGCTGACAGAATTCATCTGGATTTTGATTTGGTGTAGAATTTATTCATCATAATTATAGTGAAAGAATCGCGTCTTTCCCTATCTAGTCAACAAAACAAAAAGCATTTTCAAATTTTATTTTAAGATGGTAAAATGCTTTTTGTTTGACAAACTGGGGAAGTACTAAAGTCGTTGACTATATATAGACAAGCGTGTAAATATTTATATACTATTATTATTATTATTATACTATGAAAAGAGGT
>CAYIPM010000082.1:0-4522 GCA_964365195.1 Candidatus Woesearchaeota archaeon | reverse complement strand
ACCTTAATGTATCATTAAGAATTCCCTTAAGGGAATTCTATGTGGGATGGAGCCCGTTTGTTGCGGAGACTGGGATGCCCGCGATGGCTGCACCATTTCGGTCCGAAGAAATATGAACTGCATCAGCATATGTTTGCTTTTGTAGTAATGGCAATTTGTAGATTATCATTACGTCGAGTAAATAAATTTCTTGGAATGCTTGGGTATGAAGTGCCCACTGCCTCTACGCTGTGCAAGAGCAGAAAAAGAATTTCTCCGTCGCTGTTTGAGAAGGCGCTTACAATAACTGCCGGAAATAAATATGAAATAGTTGCAATTGACTCAACAGGAATCAGCAGAGTGAATCCAAGTTTTCATTTCATAAAAAGAATAAAACGAAAAAAACCGGTGAAAAGTTATATCAAACAATCTTCGCTGTTTGATGTGAAGAACAAAAAATTTCTCGCATTAAGAATAAGAAGCAAACCGAGACACGATATTCAAGATGTAAAATATCTTTTGAAAAGAGCAGAAATTAAAACAGCGTTGCTCGGTGATACTGCTTACGACGCTGAATGGCTGCATGAACTTTGCTTTGACAAGAAAATACAAACACAAATCAAGCCAAGGAAGAATGTCAGGAGAGGATTTTACCGGAAAAAGCAAATGAAAAATTATTCTGAAAAAGAATATCATCAACGGAGTTTGATCGAAGCAGGACAGGGGGCTGTAAAAAGAAAATATGGCGGATACACTTTAGCAAAACATTGGAGACCAATACATAATGAAGCACATTGTAAGGCAATCGCCTACAATATGGGGCTCGTGCATTAGAGATTTTCAACAGAGCCCAAAATTGGCAAATATTTTAAAAGATTTTAAGGATTATGTTAAAAAATATTTTATGCTGCAGGGAAAGGGTTAAAATATATAATTTATCTACACAATTTTAAATTCCCATTGCGTATTAATAAATTTTTCTGAACTTTCAAATCTGGCATAGACTCGATAATCACCACTTTCTTCAAAATTAATATTCAGATTATTAAATCCAACAAATACTTGCGTGCCAAGATTATCTTTTCCAGTGTCTAATCTTAACAAGCCGTTTGCGGGAATACTCGCCGATTGATTCACGACTGCTGAAACTAGCAAAAAATTTCCATTTACTTTCTTTTCCAAACTCATAAGTAATTGTCCTTCTAAAGAATAAGAATTGTTGTTAACAATTTGTGATGGAGCAAGACACGTACAGGTATCACTGCAACGACGAGGACAAGCAAGTGAATCGATGCCGTCGCATTGTTCATTTTCTTCAGTGATATTATTACCACAGAATGAGGGAGGAGAGAGTTGATACATATAAAGAGCCCATTTTCCATCTTTATTACTTAGCCATAGAAGATTATCTTTGTAGATGGTAGGATAATACTGAGGATAAACATCATTAGTTATGTGTCTTCCTTTATTTTTTGATAAATCATACAAATAAATATCCCATTTTCCATTGTTATAATCTTCCCACACTATTTTATCTCCATATATTTGTGGATTAATCTGATCTCCTTGGAATGTTAATTGTCTTTTCACATGACTTGTTACATTATAAATATAAATATTCCATTTTTTATTTAAAAAATTATGAAAGACAACACTATCTCCATACATGTGGGCATTAAACGGACTAAGACCAGTACGCGTACTTATATCTGTTCTTTGATTAGTTAATAAATCATAAAGAACAAGATGGGTTTTTGAATTACGATCTTCTTCAAAAACTATTTTATCTCCATAAATTTTAGGAAAATAAGAATGGCCAGTAGATGTTATTTGTTTTTCCTTATTTTTTGATAAATCATACATATAAATATTCCATACAACGTCAAAATGTTCCCATACTATTTTATCTCCATAAATTTTAGGAAAAATAGCATTACCAACAAAGGTTATTTGTTTTTTCTCATTTTTTGATAAATCATACATATAAACATCATAAAAATTATTTTTAGTAGAAGCATTCCCATGTAACACGATTTTATCTTTGTAAATTGCAGGATCAAAAGCAAACAAACCTGCTAACCGTCTTGTTTCACGTGTTAATAAATTATGCATATAAACACTCCATGCATCGTTCCAAACAATTATATTATCATATATCGCGGGAGGATTTTTAGAATTATAATAAGAAATGCTTATTATCTTTCTAATATTGGTATTTTCTTTTTCAATAATAGTTTTATCTTCACTTTTTTCTCCAAAACTATTCCATGCACTTAATTTTAATAAATAAGTTCCTTCATCTAAATTTTCCATATTAAAATTTTGATAAATAATTTCCTTATTGCTCGTTTTATTTGAACGAACTAACTCAATCCATTCTGAAGGGTTTTCACTCTTCGCGTAATAAAGAACATAATAAGATAAATCTGTACCCATAATAGTGCCAGTTATATTAAACTTCTCGGTAAATTTTCTAGAAGTCTCCACAGAAACTACGACAGGATTTCCCTTAAAATTGACTGCCTTGTGTATGTTTAATCTTCCATATCCTTGGGTAAATATATTATATTCTTGATGAACACTTGGATCAATTAATTTTTCTCCGGTGCTTCGTAATACCATTTTTATTTCATCATTATTCCATTGATAATATTTTTGTTTTAACAATGCAATAGCTCCAGCCACCATAGGTGTTGCCATTGATGTTCCCCCTAATTGAACATGTTCTTCGTCAACTAATCCATCACATTTTCTATCATTCCATGCATTTTTCCATTGTGCAGCGCAAATAATAGCGCCAGGAGCAACAATATCTGGCTTAATTAAAAATTTTTTCTCGCCTGCTGTATTCCATGCAACAGGTCCTCGTGAACTAAAAGAGGTTATTTGATCTTTTTTTGGATCATAATCTTGCCAATAAATTCCTTGATAATTTTTTTTATACGTTGCTCCAACAGTAATTGCTTTTCGTGCAGTCGCCGGTGTTCCTATTGTGCCATATCCATAAGCATTACCTGCGGCAATAACAGCAACAGTGCAGACAGCAGCGTTATCAATTGCAGTACTTACTGAATCATCAGGACCACAATCTTTTGAATACGTTTCACAATACTCTCCTAAGCTTAAACTAATAATATCTAAATAATCATTTTTATTTTCGCATGGAATTTTATTGTTATTTAAATCCACACTTCTTTCAATTGCAGCAATAACATTGGAAAAACTTCCGCTTCCTATCGCATCTAAAACTTTATACGCATAAATCTGTGCATCAGGCGCAACACCTTTCAAAACTCCGTTTCCTCCTGCAATAGCAGCTACATGTGTTCCATGTCCGTGATCATCCATCGGATCATCATCATTATTAATAAAATCATAGCCGCCAGCAACTTTACAATTATTTCCAAAACAACCACCCAAATCTTTATGCGTATAATCAACCCCCGTATCAATAATCCCAATTTTTATTCCTTTTCCCGTCAAGCATTCTTTTCCAGAAGTTGCACAATTATTTCCATCTGTATCTAATTGCCACACCTTATCCGCGCCAATTAAAGGAACACTATCCATCAAAGTTGCTTCAACTTCATAATTAGGTGAAACAGATTTCACACCTTTAATTTTTTTTATTTGTTCTGCTTCTTCATCGGTAACATCCAGCGCTATGCCATTAAACACCACCCTATATTCATTCATAATTTTTTGCTGCGCCTCTGGTGAAGCAACAGCATTGCTCGTTATCCCAAAATAATCTTGAATAATATTTCCCGTAATCTGATTTGTTTTTCCTTCAAGCTCTAATAAAATATTTTGTTTGATATTTTCATTTTCTTTTTTTAAATTATCAGAATATTTTTTAATTTCCTGCGGCACTTTATCAGTTGTTGCTGCAAAAAATCTATAGCCATTCACTGTTGACAAAACAGGATTATTTCTAATATACGCTTCATTTTCTTTTGCTTTTTCTTTTAATTTTTCCTGCTGAACAATTGTTGGTTCTTGTTCAAAGGTAACAATATAACCATGATAAATATTATTTTTATTTTTATCCGTATCTTCTGTATTATACTCTCTCTGTAAGGTATTCCCATATATACTTTGCATCTTATCAGATATAATAAGACCTCGTTCCTGAATAAACTTTTCATCTAAGATATTGTTAGGATTATTATTAGAAAAATCAATTAAAGCATACACAAAGTGTATACTAAGAATAATAAAAATTAAAATAATAATCTTCTTTTTCATTTTTAATTAATCTGATCCTGTTAAAGTTATTTGTTCTTTTATTCTATAAATCTTTTTTAATGTTGCAAGAGAAATACTGGCATTCAAAGAAGGGGGGATGTCAGCAACACACTGCCCTGTGCTATTGCAACTTCCTGTTGAGCAACTCCCACAATTAAGTGTAGCGCCACATCCATCATTCCAACTGCCGCATTGCTTTCCTAATTGTGAACAAGTTTTTGGAATACAAGAAGTGCTCACACACGCGCCATCATTACATCCATTCACACAAGTATATTGCTCAGATAACAAAATA
>CAYIPM010000081.1:0-4545 GCA_964365195.1 Candidatus Woesearchaeota archaeon | reverse complement strand
CTTTGGATATTTTAATTTCATTTCCTAAATCTCCAAACATAATGTTTGTAGACAACGACAAAATGGTCAAATATTAATGTCGTTGACTATAATCTCGTAATAATTTCAAACGCCGACATTTTGTGCACTCCATTTGCAAAATGTAGCCTAAAAATCACCTCGCGATGATTTATAGCGCCAACATTTTTTCTTTATTATTAAAAAATGTGACTCAGAAATTATCTGGTGATAATTTCTAGAGCATCGCCAAATTTCAGAACATATTCTTTTCCCAAGACTCGTTTCGTGCGCGCATCAATCGCGCGAATAAAATTGTTTCCCAGATCAGAATGAATAAAAAAAGCAAAATCAAGTGCCGTCGAACCACGGGGCAATAAAAAACAATCAGGCAAAATATTTCCCTTGCTGTCAGATAGTCGATTCGCGCTCGCCGGAAATATCGGTAAATAATGCAGCAAATCAAATACAAGAAAGTTAAGAATTTCCTGCACACCTGTGCCGTTGTATGTTTTCAAAAATTGCCGAATATGTTCAAGCGCGGCAGTTTGCTTTTCATTCAACGGCTTTACAATGGTAAAATCATGCTCTCCAGGAACATACAAAATAAAACTGCGGCTCGTAGCCTCGCGCAAGGTCAATTCATAATCTGCAGACATTGGAATAATTTTCACATCGGGATATGCAGCCCGTAATCTTGCAAGATTTTTTTCAGAATCTTTCTTATCCATTTTATTTGCAGCAATAATCATCGGCTTTGACACGTGACGCAAGCGATGCGCAAAGTCAAGTAAATCTTCTTGCGTCCAATCAAGCACTTTCTCAGGATATTTCTTTTTTAAAAAAATCTGTTTCACGTCGTGTTCATCAACTTTCAAGCCGGAAAATTGTTTCGCGATTGCTTTTGCCAAATCACTTTTTTCATTCTGCACAGTCTTACTAAACACGCGCCACACTTTTTTTAAAATACCTGCATACCATAAATCTAATTCTTTTTCAAGCATGACAACATCCTGCAGTGGATCATATCCTCGCACCTCCTTTCCTTCCGCATTAGTCTCCCCGCTTACATCAACAATATGAATAAATGCGTCAGCATTTGATAAGTCATTTAAAAATTCATTACCTAAACCCTTTCCTTCAGAAGCGCCAGTAACAAGACCAGCAACATCCATTAGTTCAACCGGCACAAATCGTTTTCCATTCACACAATATCCTTTTTGCGGATTGCATTTTGTCTTAAAATCTTTTTCAATGCAATCAATTTTAACATAGCCAATGCCGTGATTCGGCTTTATCGTCGCAAATGGATATGCCGCAATCAAAACATCTGCAAGTGTACACGCCTTAAAAAAAGTGGATTTACCCGCTGAAGGCTTACCAACAAGTCCGATTAACATAAAAAATCAAAAAGAAGGCGGTTTAAATAAATTCCTATCTCTCAAATTTTTTTGAGGCGAAAAATAATAAAGAAAATCGTTGAAATTTCCTACCGAACCGAAAGCAATCTCCGCGGTCTTGTGAAATTTCTGAACAGCAATTTTCTATAGTGAAAGACATAAGTCTTTCCCTATCTAGTCAACGACAAACTGGGGAAATACTAAAGTCGTTGACTATAATTAGAATTTTTCAACGGCAGCAAGCTGCAGGGTATTAACCCAAAAATTCTAATAAAGAAATATCAAAAATAAATCCCGCAAGTGCAATGAGCCATCAAATAAAAATGATAAAGGTTGCGTCAGTAACAATATCTAAAACATCTCTCTACAAAAATAAAATATGAAAAAGTGTTAACATAAATGAAAATACTATAAAAAATATTTCTGAATATAGTGCATTATCAAAAAAAATATATCATGCGAAATTACAAAGATCATATAGATAAACCAAAATATACCCCTCCATCCAGCGACGTATAATGGCTTATTCACCCTTCAATAAAAAAGGCTCCATCCCGCATAGAATTCTCTTAAGGGAATTCTATGCGGGATGGAGCCTAAAAAAATAAATTGAAAAAAATCGTGGCAATAATTTATATTGCTTCGCAATATAAAAGTGAGCCTGCCACGATTTGAACGTGGGACCCCTGCCTTATAAGAGCAGTGCTCTAACCAAGCTGAGCTACAGGCTCGTATAAAACCGAATCAGTGAGGAGTTTTAAAGCTTACTAATCAATCCATCGATAATAAAAAACATTTATATACGTTCGTTTCCAAATACATCAATGGCAAAAAGAGGAAATAAAAAAAATAGAAAATTTTCTCAAGAAAAAAATTCTAAAAACAATAATAAAAAAATAGACAAAAATATTGCAATTCTTGCGCTCCTTCTCAACATTCTTGTCCTTCCAGGTATTGGAACTATTATAGGTGGGAAAAACAAAGAAGGCATCTGGCAAATAATTCTTGCAATTATTGGTATACTCTCATTAATTATATTAATTGGAATACCCTTGCTTATAGGCGTATGGATCTGGGGAATTTTCAGCGGCATAGATATTATAAAACATGCAAAAAATAATTAATACAAATAAAGATCGTGCAATAAAAGCGTTCATTGCTTGTTTTTTCACCATAATCGGTTTCATCATCGCGCTAATCTTGTGGAAAAATGACGAATTCACGATGTATTACGCAAAACACGGCCTCATTTTATTTTTCGGCCAACTCATAATCAGCATCGCGCATCCATTCATCTTGCCGCAATGGTTCACCTACCTCTTATGGATCTTCTGGATAATAGTATGGATAATCACATCGGTAAATGCTTTGTCAGGTTTTAGACGACGAACGATTATTATTACGGACTTAGCGGAAAAGTTGCGTTTGTAAAATTAAAATGGGCACATTAAAATTCTGGTACATCATCTTATTTTTGATTATTATTGCTGCTGTTGTATTAAATATAAATCATGATTTTAAAAATGACAATGAAAAAAATGATATGCACTATGAATATGAAGTATGTGAGAATGATGACTGCAGATATATACAAGTGGACAAGATCATACAGCCAAGCGAGGAAACATTCAACGTCTGTAATAATCAAAGTTTGTGTGAAGATGTTCCTGTCAATCGATTATTGCTCAAACACGGAACAGACAAAGAATATTGTGCAAATGCGCCGTATCTGGCATCAAGCTATGTGGATAATTGGTGGAATGCAAATGGATTAATCGACGAGTGCGAAATGCCGCCGCAGGCAGATATGCAATTTGCATTTAAGCAGCACAATGGAACACTTTCAAGCTACACAGGAACAATACAAATTACACTAACGCCCATAAATTATGAGAAAAATTATCTTGCATTGCAAGTATTAATAGGTGAGGATAATAATAAAGATAATCTTCCCGACGGCTGGATTTTTTGCGGCAATGTAGATACCATACAAGGAAAAGACAAAAAGATAATCAATTGCAAGGGAACAAATATGAAATTTGTTAAATTAGTCAATCCCGAATGGAATCCCTCAAGCCTTTATTTTGATTATATTTTGGTATTAAAAGCTGAATAATATTTTTATCATGTGAACTAAAGTGCAACAATATTTTTCAATAACCAAAGAGTACAATGCCCCCACCGAACAGAATACCTTTATGGATTTTTTAATGGGATGAACTCTTAAACTCTCTCATAAAAATTTAAGATAACATATAGAACACGAGGAAGTATTTATAGTTTTCTTTTTAACAAAATTAATTTCCTCAGTTCATTTAACATCGGTTGTGTTACATTCAAGGGAACACTTTTAGAAGAATCGTATACTGGATGATCTCTAAAAGCTATCCAAAACATTATAGGAGTCATGCTAATTAGCCCCTTAAATTCATCTGTTTTATTTTTAAGATAATAATCATTAAGTTCTTCTTTTTTAGAGTTAATTTTTGCCAAAACATTTTCATCAGAATAATCTTTACCTTGTGCTTTAAAATCTCTCCTTATAAGCTCAACGTTTTCATAATACATCTCTTGAAATTTAGCGGAAATTTCAAGTAAGCGATATTTTTCACATATAGAATCAATTAATAGTAAATTATCTTTTCCATATCTCTTCTTCAATTTCTTAAATAATTTTCCACTTTCGGGAGTACGAACATACATTTGATGTGCATCTTCTGCCCAATCGACATTATTTTGTTTTTTGATTAAAAATTTAGCATCAGATTTACTAACTTTATTTCCAAAATAAGCAACTTCCTTCAAACGAATTGCTCTCTTAAGATTTTTGCTTACACCTTGTAATGATATTTTATCTTCTCCTATTTGTGCCCTAATTTCATTTTGGCTTATTGGTCTTTTTTTAATCAATTCGATAATATCTTGATAATATCCATTTTTGCTCATAAAAAGGTTTAGAGATGACTTATATTAAATTTTTTCTATACTTCTATGCAACATCAAGAAGACATCGGTGAAGAAATCATCCTCGCACTTCAACAATTAAACCAAATTCTCGAAAATTTAACGAGGAGGTGTAAAGATGAAAAAGAATCATCAGATTCATCTATTCCTCGATAAAGAACTGAAGGACACCCTCGAGAGAGAA
>CAYIPM010000080.1:0-4615 GCA_964365195.1 Candidatus Woesearchaeota archaeon | reverse complement strand
TATCAATATTTTTGTAGAATTATCGCTTCAGTATCTCTGTGCGGAGATACTGATTGTTAAGTCCATTCCTGAACTTAACATCTTAGCATTTTCTTAAGAAATTATTAAAGAAACAGATTTATATAGCGCCTTGCATTTTATTTTATATTCTCTCTCTTTTCTCTCTCTTAGAGAATGCGAATGTTCGACGATAAAATATAGAGAGTTTTGAATAACCTCAATCTTAAAACTCTCTAAGAAGGACTTTGAAGAGATTTCCTTCGGAAATTGGGGTTATTCAAAGTCCTCTATAATAAAAAATGGGAAGACTAATTTCCGAACAGCAAGATTAGTCTCCAATTTTAAGAGGCAAGGAATAGCTATAAATGTTATTATGAATGCTTTTAGAGTAAACAGAATCACTGTTTGGTATTGGAGTGTTCAAGATTTGAGAACACGATTTGATATTGCTGAAGAATTATGAAAGCAAGATAACTATTGAAGCAGAAGCGAGCATTTTATTTTTTAGAAGTTTAGGATATGGATGCGCGCGAATTCAGCAGCGATTAATCGCTGCTCCAGATATAGAATTAAGAAAAATGGAACTGAATGTGCAAGGATTATTTTTATCGAGGACATCGATAAATAAAATATTACAGAAGCATAACATTAATGGATATGCAAAGAAAAATAAAAAGGCATGGAAATTTTTCAGAGCAAAATATCCAAATGAATTGTGACAGCTCTATTTAAAACAATTCAAATTTGAAAGAAAGAAATATTATTTTGTTGTTGTAATTGATGATTACAGTAGATTTCTGTTGTGATTATATCTTTTTGATCATAGCCCAAACATTCCAGAAATTTGCGAATCAATTAAATCATTAATCGATAAACATCGTTCTAAAAGCATATTGACGGACAATAGTCCTTTCAAAGAAAATTGGAGAGAATGGTGCAAAAAGCAAGGAGTGAATGCATTGTTTGCGCATCCCTATTATCTGCAGGACAAAGGAAAAGTTGAAAGAGCAATAAGAAATCTTGCAGAGGAATTAGTCAATTTATTATCTAAGTTCAAGCATTCGCTCGACGGAAGAATGGAGAAATGAGAAAATGGTTTAATGATAAAAGATTTCATCGAGTGATAAAAGACTACCCAAGTAATCTTTATGTTAAGTTATGAACTGGACTTAACACAATCAAATAATTTAAATATAGTCAACGACATTAATTTTTAACGATTTTGTCGTTGACTTATTAGGGAAAGACGTACAAATTGGGTAAAAAATTTACGTCTTTCACTATATTCTCGCAAAGTCATCTAACCATGCAAAGATCCTACATTCAAGACGCGTTCAAAAAAGAGGGGGAAGTACTGTTGCAGGGCTGGGTGCATGATAGTCGGGACTTGGGAAAAATTCGATTCATTGTATTACGAGACATTTCAGGAAGAATACAGATTACTGGCGTAAAAGCAGAAATAGATGAAAAACTTTTTAAGCAAATGGATAGCATTTCCCGAGAAAGTGTTATAAAAATAATTGGAAAAATAAAAACGAGTAAACAGGCGCCTGGCGGTAAAGAAATAATTCCTCAAAAAATCCAAGTTCTTGCGCAAGCACAGCATCCTCTGCCGATTGATGTTTCAGATCATTCAAAAACAGAATTACCAAAACGATTAGATTACCGATTTTTAGATCTGCATCGGGAAAAAACTCAGGCAATTTTTAAAATCCAGTCAACAATCTCACATGCATTTCGAGAACATTTTGTGAAAAAAAAATTCATAGAATTTCAACCACCGTCGATAATTTCTAGCTCCAGTGAAGGCGGAACCGAATTATTTCCCGCGCAATATTTCGAGCAAAAAGCATACTTAGCGCAATCACCACAATTATACAAACAAATGGCTGCTTGCTCCATGGAAAAAGTTTTTACGATTACCCCAGTCTGGCGCGCAGAAAAACATAACACTATTCGACACTTAAACGAATGTCGACAGATGGACATTGAAATGGCGTTCGCCGATCAAACCATTGTCATGAAAGAACTCGAAGAAGTAATCAAAGATATCGTCGAGCAAATCAAAGAAAAAAATAAACACGAATTAGAAATTCTTAAAGTAGAATTAAAAACGCCAAAAACAAAATATTTGAGTTATGAAGAAACCGTTAAACTTCTTAACGTAGAAAACGGTGAAGATCTTTCACCGGAAAACGAAAAAGAATTAGAAAAAAAATTTCCCGACACCATTATCTTTGTGCATTCCTGGCCTGCAAAAATAAAACCATTTTATATTATGCCTAAAGATGAAAAAGTCGACGCTATATTAAGCGAGGGCTTTGATGCAATCTACAAAGGCGTTGAAATAACTTCAGGCGGACAACGAATTCATCTTCCCGAATTATTAGAAAAAAGAATAAAGGCAAAGGGTTTGAATCCAAAAAATTTTAAATCCTACATCGATAGTTTTCGTTATGGCGCGCCAATGCACGGCGGATGGTCAATAGGTCTTGAACGATTGACACACGCTCTTCTCAATCTCGATAACATTCGAGAAGCATGTATGTTCCCGCGTGATCGGGATAGACTGACGCCGTGAAGATCATAAATACTCTTTTTCCAAAATTTTTATAAATACTCTTTTCCTCTTCATTCCATGAAAAAAGAGATAGTATTCATCATTATTATTCTAACGATTGCATCAATTTCATTTGTCTCCGCAACAATTCAAACGTTCTGTGCAGACAACTCTAAACCAATATCTGATCAAAATGAAATCGCACTCAAAAACACAAAAAATATTAATGGTTTAGGTATAGGCGTATTACAAACAACCGAACGCGTTTTTTATAAAATGTTTTCTGCAGAATTGCTCGTCGACGCAAAACGAGTCACACTTTCAAATCGGTCTTTTTCTGAAACTGTAAATTTAATGACAAAAGAGTACAAAATTACATTTTTTAATGTGTCTGGCACAAAAGCACAAATTAAACTTGATTCAAGTTCGCTCACCCTAGAAAAAGATGATATAAAAGAAACGCAAGAAATTTTTTTGCTTCTGACAACGATAGATACAACAAACGCTGAAAACCCAAGTGTTACAATTCTTATTGGAGAGAAAAAAATCTCGCTTTCAAACACTGAAAACTCTGCAGAAAAAATAACATTAGTTAATAAAACCTATATTGTGGAGCTTACATCTGCTTCAGCAACAAATGCAGTAATTGCCGTCGCTAGATGCAGCAATGCAGAAATAAATCTTGATATCATTTCCGATGGAATAAATCAAACACAGACAAATCAATCACAAAATACAACAAAACCTAAAACTGAAGAAGAAAGAATAAGAGAAGAAAATGAAAAAAATAATGCAAGCACAAAACAAGTTAGCATTGCAGAATTGAATGCAAAGAAAAAAAATCAGACTGCAAATAATTCTGATGAAGCAATAATGAAAAATTCCAATGATAAACAAGGATTTTTTTCTAAAATCTGGAGCTGGCTGAGAAATCTATTTAGATAATCACACAAGCAAATGATGTAATAAAGCCATTCTGATATACAAACCATTTTCTGCCTGTCTAAAATACGCAACGCGTTTATCTGTTTGTTCAGTGTGCAGGGAAAGTTGAATTTCCTCTACATGCGGCAATGGATGTAAAATCCGCGCATTTTTCTTAATACAAGAAAGTGTGTGATCATCAATAATATATTTTCCACGGGCGCGTTCATAATCTTCCAAATTCATTCGTTCTTTTTGTATTCGCGTCATATACACAATATCAACACGCGAAAGAACACTGGTTAAATCGTCTTCCTCATCATACACCAGCGCATGTTCATCTAAATGAGATTTAATATCTTCTCCGATGCGCAAGTGAGGAGGAGAAACAAACGTCAAACGAATAGAATCAAATTTCGGACATAAGTACGCTAACGAACGCACTGTTCTGCCATTTGCCAAATCACCAACAAGTGCAATATGCAGATTATCAACTCGTCCAAATTCCCGGTAAATAGTATACATGTCAAGAAGGGCCTGCGTTGGATGTTGTCCTTTGCCGTCACCGGCATTAATCAATGGCTTATCAATTAAATTAACAACACGCTCTGACGATTCTTGTTCAGTATGGCGCAAAACAATAACATCAGAATAAGAAGCAGCAACGCGAATAGTATCTTCAAGGCTTTCTCCTTTAACTACTGATGAAAATTCTTCTGCGTTTTCAGTGCTGATAACATGCCCTCCTAATTTAATCATTGCGGATTCAAAACTAAATCGGGTTCGTGTGCTCGGTTCATAAAATAAAGTAGCCAATATTTTTCCGCGCAAAGCATCAGCATAATCACTTGGCTGTAAACGAATAGCATCAGCCGTTTTGAACAAATCTTCAAGCAAAGAACGAGAAAATTGTTGTGATCGAATTAAATTAGTCAATCTCATATTTTAAAAAAGATAAATTCATTTTTAAGGATTTATATGGAGGACTTTGAATAACCGCCCCTATTTTTAATATTTTTTCAAAGTCCTTCTTATAGCCAACGACATTATTAGAATTTTTAGGTTATAGCAAATTACTTTAATAACCGGAAATTTTTTGTAATTTGCTATAGAGGACTTTGAATAACCACA
>CAYIPM010000079.1:0-4629 GCA_964365195.1 Candidatus Woesearchaeota archaeon | reverse complement strand
GTTTATTATCCATCAATTTAAAACTATAGAAAGAGCTGTCATGATTAATATGGAATCAGAATCTCGATCAGGAACTGGTTATGAAGATGATGTATTTCGAGTGAAGATTGAATAAGAGTTAGAAAATAATTAATCACTTAACACTAAGCCTGCATTTCTTAAAAATTCAAAATATTCTTGATAATTTTCATTCTGCTTCGGTGTTAAGGAAAGAAATTCTGAAAATTTTTTAGGATCATGAGGTCCTTGTATCACCATCCAGATTGCAGAGTTAGGTTCAAGAGCAATAACTGTGTGATAGGTTCTTTTTGGTAAAAATAAATAGGGTGAATGTTGCGATAAGATGCATGTTTTTTTTATTTTTTTTGCATCTTCAAGTTGAATAGAAACTAATTTTCCAGAGTACCATATAATTGATTCATCAGCATAGCGAAGATGCGGTTGTATATAACTGTCAGGTTGAATAATATTAAGGCCAACATGAGGTCCAGTATACAAATCATCATGAGCCATATGTATTGATCTTCTTAGAGGAGATTCGCGGGATTCTAAAAATAACAATGCTAATGTCTCATTTGAAAAAGTTTCTAAATTTCTATTCATGTGAATATAATCCTATATGTTATTTTAAACATTATTATCCATCGATATAATCTTTAAAAGTTAATTTTTTATTTCTTCAGTATGAATTTCATTCCTGTCTGCGTGCCCTATCTTCCAGGCAATGAAAAAAAATATGTGTTGGACGCGCTCAACACAAATTGGATCAGCAGCGCCGGAACATATCTTGATAAATTCGAGGAAGAGTTCTCAAAATTTTGTGGCAGTACGTATGGAGTAAGCTGCGCAAACGGTTTTGCAGCACTGCATTTGGCCTGTATTGCAATAGGATTGCAAAAAGGTGATGAAGTGATTGTGCCAACATTTACGATGTCTGCGCCTGTAAATGCAGTAATTTTGACGGGTGCAACACCGGTGTTTGTCGACGCTGATAAAGAGACATTTTGCATTGATGCAGAAAAAATAGAAAAGAAAATTACAAGAAAAACAAAAGCAATTATCGCAGTTCATATTTATGGACATATGGCTGCCATGAATAAAATCATGCATCTCGCAAAAAAATATGATCTCAAAGTGATTGAAGACGCAGCAGAGGCGCATGGTGCAGAATATCATGACAAAAAGGCAGGAAGTATTGGCGATATTGGTTGTTTCAGTTTTTATGCAAATAAAATTTTAACAACAGGTGAAGGCGGAATGTGCATAACAAATAATAAAGACTATGCCGAAAAAATGAAAAAAATTCGTAACTATGCATTTGAGCATCCTCGATTCCTACATCGAGAATTTGGTCTTAATTATCGATTGACAAATTTGCAGGCGGCAATAGGTCTCGCACAGACTGAAAATGCGGCATTGTTAGTAGAAGCGCGAAAAAAAATAGGAGAAAAATATAATGCTTTATTAAAAGGTATCCAAGGAATTATTTTGCCCATCGAAAAACAAAACTGTAAAAACGTTTTTTGGATGTATGGCGTGCTTCTTAAAAAATCAATCAAGGCAAAGCGAGAACAAATTCTTCTCGAATTAAAAGAAAAAGGAATCGATACGAGAACATTTTTTATTCCGATGCATCGTCAGCCGGTTTTTCTGAGCCGCAAAATAGAAAATGGTCCTGATTGTTCTGGTAAGTATTCTATTGCAGATTACATTGGCAAGCGAGGATTGTATCTTCCGAGTTCAAGTAATCTAACAGACAAAGAACTGTTATATATAGCAGAAGCTCTCAAAGAAATTTTAAAAAAGTATCTTTAACGAGCAAAACATCTTCTTGCCGTATGCCTTTAATAAAAAATAAAATTGCAAAATAAATAATAATGCCCGAAAATATTTCTGCAATGCCGATAAATAAATTAAAATCAGCAATCTGTTTATTCATACTTGTCAGAACGAAAAACATAACCATGGCGGCTAAAAGCGGTTTTATGATGTGTCCCAATTCAAGATGAACATTAAAATATTTCTTTGAATACACCATTAAAATTCCTAAATAAAATAATTGACTTATTATCGTAGATAATGCAGCCCCAATCATTGCCATTGTTTCAGAAATGCGCAAAAATAAAGTAATAAAAATATAATTAAGAACAATGTTCATTATTGTTGCAGTAATAATTCCGTATAAAATTATTTTTAGTTTGTCTTTCGCAGAAAAAAGCGGCGTAAACATATCAATTAATGGAACAATCAAAACTAAAACAGAAAGAACATAAAAGGGAATTTCAGCAGGAAGATACGCCTCTTTTATGAATACAAGAAGATATTTCCCTATGACAAAAATGCCAAAAATTGCAGGGAGCGCAAGCATGCAAATATAACGAAACACTTTGTTGAATTCTGTATGTATCTGTTCGTTATTAAGTTCAGTGAAAATAGGTAATAAAATTTGTGATAAATTCAAAAAACCCCAAATGCCAATAACAAATGATAATGCAAGATTATAATAGCCAACATACGATGCCTCCAAAAAAATACCAATCATAATGGTATCAATATATCCAAAAACAACCAAGAGTGATCCGATAAAACTGTAGGAAAGAATAAACTGCACCATCTTTCGTCGGTTAATAATCTCATTTGATTTCTCCGATAAAAAAGGACTTAAGCGATACAAATTATACGCTAAAAAGGTAACTGCAATACACATACTGATAACCAAAACTCCAATGGCGCCGATAACATAATACTGTTTTGCAACCAGCAAAAACATTGCGAGCACCCCAAAAATTCGTAATATCTCAAAAATAACTTGCTTGAGGGTAACATATCCAAGTTTTCGAATAATGTAAAAATAGGATGAATAAAAATTTCCAATAGAATTAACTAAAATAAAAAACGCGCTAAAAATAAGCGGTAAAAATAAAGGCGGCTTTTGAAAAACAAAGTATGCAAGCGGATAGGCAAGTATGAACAAAAAAAATGAGACAATTAATGTTATCATTAATTTTAATTTGAATAAATAGCGAAAGCGCGCGCCTGCAAGTTTTTTATTATTAATGTTAATTGCCTCTGAAACATATTTGAGAAGACTTTGATTAATGCCGGCATCAATCGTAACAAGTAAGATTAGTGCAATGGCAACTGCAAGACTGTAAATACCATAATTCTCCGGTAACATAAACCGCGCAATAATAATAACAAAAAAAAGGCTTCCGATTCTTGCAGCCAGCGTCAATAAAAAATTCCAGAATGATCCTATAGCAATGTCTTGAGTAACCGTGTCTTTCATAAGCTTTATCACAATTAAATAATATTTAAACCTTCAGCATATAGTCAACGACTTTAGTATTTCCCCAGTTTGTCAAACAAAAAGCATTTTACTATCTTAAAATAAAATTTGAAAATGCTTTTTGTTTTGTTGACTAGATAGGGAAAGACGCGATTCTTTCACTATAAAATACTAAATGGGTCAAAATTAAATTTTTTTGAATCTTCAGAACGTAAGTGCTGTAGCGAGTTAAAACATTGCAATGTTTTAAAAGCTCGTACAACTCAATTTAGTCTATGGAAAAAATAGTCGCAGTCTCAGGATACTTCGATCCAATTCACATTGGTCATATTGAATATTTAAAACTCGCAAAAAAATTAGGCGATACATTAATTGTTATTCTTAATAACGACCATCAGGCAATGTTAAAAAAAGGAAAACCATTTATGCCCTTAGAAGACCGCAAAGCTATTCTAGAAGCAATAAAATATGTTGATGAAGTGTTTATCAGCATTGATACCGATAAAAGCGTTTGTAAATCTCTGCAGGCAATTAAGCCGCATATCTTTGCAAAAGGCGGAGACCGATTTGCAAACGAAATTCCAGAAAAAAAAATATGTGAAGAATTAGGAATCAAGATTGTCGACGGTCTGGGAGAAAAAATTCAATCATCGTCGAACTTTTACAACAAGGTAGACAATAACTCCTGTTAATCCAATCACAATATCACTCGCAGTATCAATCACGCTTCCAATAACAATAACGAGTTCATTTTCTACAATTCTATACACTCCCTGCATACGGGTATTAAAAATAACATCAGAGAAATATTCATAGAATTCATAACCAAGAATAACTGCGATTGAGAGAGAAAAAGTTACTAGATACTTTTTTCGTCGAGAAATGTGCATCGTGCCTATGAAGTGATATACAACCGAACACAGCATGATTCCTCCCAATAAATGTAATACTTTATCGACATACAAAAAATATAATTGCATATAATAAAAAAATAAAAAAGATAAACTAATAAATGAAACATACACATAGTGTTCTTTTTTAAAATGTGCAGAAGTTATTCTATCAACAAAATAAAAGCCACTCGTAATAATCAAAAAAAGTCCTATGGCGTGTATGGAGATGTGATCCAATAAAAAGTAAGAAATAATTCCGAATAAAAATAATATGCAAATAATTATTTCTTTGTAAGATTGGTTAAACATAAAAGATAAAAATTTCTAAGTATAATAATTTAACTATAGAAAAATATCAATAATCTTTTTTTGGATAACTCACTTTTAAAATTGTTTTAAAATTTAGCAAGAAATCCTACTCTTTTAAGGGTAGGATGAATTGCGTCC
>CAYIPM010000078.1:0-4663 GCA_964365195.1 Candidatus Woesearchaeota archaeon | reverse complement strand
ACGAATTGGATTCAGTAGTTAGTTATAGTCATGCCCCGCAGGGCATTAACTTGTATAGACACATTCTCTTTTTAATACATGAAAGTCATCAATGTTTCTCAGACAATACAATCTGCAGAAAAAGGCTCGCAAATATATGCATTAACAGAAAAAATCGCATATTATTTTCATACAGAAAATGCATCAAATCCTGCAGATCAAAATTGGTGCACCGCACAGGATTATTTAGAAGATTGGCTGGATATTAATTATGAAATCTTTCCGTGCGAATTAGAAGAATTATTTAAAAGAATTGTTAATACAGCAAACGTTGTAAAAAATGAAAACGATACACTCTATGATATTGGACAAAAGATAATTCACTCTAATCGAATATTTATGCAAAAAAAGCACTGAGAAGGACAGCGTAAAAAATCATAAATTATTGCTCATATAGCATACGACTCAATTATTTAGGTTTTACGCTATAGAGAGTTTTGAAAAACCTCAAACTCAAAACTCTCTAAGAAGGACTTTGAAGAGATTTCCTTCGGAAATTGGGGTTATTCAAAGTCCTCTATATGTAATCACAATAACCATTAAAAACATCTTTCTTCTTTCTCTAGTATGAAAATACTCATCACTGGCGGCGCTGGCTTTATCGGAAGCTGGATTGTCGATACATTGCTAGAAAATAGTCATGAAGTGATTATCATTGATAATCTTTCAACTGGAAAAAAAGAAAATATTAATGTTGGCGCAACATTCTATCATGCAGATATTACTGATCAAAAAAAAATAGATGACATTTTTCAAAAAGAAAGGCCATACCTAGTAATTCATGCTGCAGCACACGCGCTTTTGCGAGAATCAATAGAAAATCCTATACAAGATGCAACAATAAATATTCTTGGAACTATCAATATTCTTGAAGCATGCAGAAAAAATAATGTGCAAAAAATAATCTACACTTCAACAGGAGGAGCGCGGGTTGGAGAACCACAGTATTTGCCTGTCGATGAAAAACATCCCATAAAACCTCTTTCGCCCTATGGCATTTCAAAGCATACTGCAGAACACTATGTCGAATTATACAGCAAACTCTATAATATAGATTATTTTATTTTTTGTTTTGGAAATGTCTATGGTCCACGCGATTTTCCGCAATCAAAACGGCTCGTTCCTTTTTTTATTGATACAATTTTAAAAAAACAATCTCCAAAAATTTTTGGCGACGGAGAGCAAACCCGCGATTTTATCTACGTCGAGGATCTCGCAGAATTTATTGTAACAGCTATTCCCCACATCGGAAAAACTTATTCTCAATTATTTCATCTTGCAAACGGAACACAAATTTCAGTTAATGTCATCTGCGAAATTCTCAGAAAAATTGCAGACGCGCCTGTGCAATTTGAAAAAACACAAAGTATCCAAGGAGAAGTACATGATATTGTCCTCGATATAACACGCGCGCGAAAAGAATTGTACTGGCAACCTCACATAGATATAGAACAGGGTTTAAAGAAAACATATCAGTGGTTTAAAGAACAAAATAATAACTAAAAAATTATCGTAACTTTCGTTCAATGGCATCAAGTTGTTTTCTTAATATTTCAATTTCGCGTTCAGATTTGCGATTCACCTGATAATCATAATCCGCGCGCAAACGATCTCGCTCTGTAGCTCGATTCTGCGACATAAGAATAATCGGTGCCTGCAGCGCAGTCAAAAAAGCCAAAAGAAGATTAAGAAAAATAAACGGATACGGATCGTGAAGAATATCATTGCCATAGTTCAACGTCAACACAAGATTCAAAACGATCCAGAGAGATACAAAGATCAAATAAAAAAATATAAAAAACCATGAACCAACCCAGTTTGCCAATGTATCAGCCATCTGCTGTCCGATATTCAATTGTCGTCTATCATGCGCGGGATGTTTTGATATAACCATGATTCCTCTTGGCATAACAAAGAAACAACGCTTTAAATAAATTTTTATGTGAAATTCTTGCAATTCATAATAGTTATAACTATATAGTAGTTAAATAGAAAGGTTTAAAAGAAAGAAAAGCTATTTGCATCTATGGCAAACCACAATTATTTACATTTAGTAAATCAGGGATTATTGGGAAACATAGAAGATAAAAAAAAAGAGTTAACAATGCTTCAAAGAGATTTACGCATTCCTACTTATAAAGATCATAAAAATTTACAAATCGAAGCGGTAAAACATTCTGTAGAAATAGAATTAGTAGGATGTACAAAAATAAGAAAACATAAATTACGACGAGATAATCTAAAAAACTTAGAGAACGCATTGGTTTGGGGATCAGAAAATTATAAAGATTATATAACAGAAGGACTCATTACGCATCTTGCAGAATTAATAGAACCAAATCAAAATTTTGGAGGATATAGATATGGAGAAGTAAGAATAAAGACTCAACAAGGAATAACTCATGGAACTTCTCCTGAAAAAATAGAAAATGAAATGGATTATTTTTTATTTGAGAATAGTTGTATTGAAACCACTCCTGAACAAGCAATTCATGCGCATTTGCATACAGCAAGAATTCATCCTTTTTTCGATGGCAACGGAAGAACTGCTCGATTATTACAAAATATTGTCTTAGAAAAAAAAGGATATTTTCCAGTCATTATCAGAAATAATGAAAGAACAAAATATATAGATTTAATTGCCGAAGCAGTTCGTTCCTATAAAAAACTAGCAGCAGAAACATTTACTAACGAGAATCGCGCTTATCAAGAATTAAAGGCATGGTTAGCTCATCGTCAACTCTCAATAGAAGATTTAAAACGATGCAGAATACTTACGTTGGATTTATGCAAACAAACCACTTCTCCAGATACTAGCGCATTTTATGACTATATAGCGCAAAAAATATTGGACGCATTTAATCACGAAGTTTATAAAGTTACAGAAAAAATAAAAATGAAAAAAGGATATCATTCTACAAGAAAAAGTTTTAAAAAAAAGGCATCCCACTAAAACCTTATTAATCCTTGTGTCTTTTTTTTTGGATGCAGCGCGAGATAAAGGCAGGGCTTGAAATCCATCAACAGCTTGACACGCATAAATTATTTTGCGATTGTCCCTCGATTTTACGAAACGATACTCCTACAATTCAAATGAAAAGAAAACTCCATGCAGTTGCCGGAGAATCAGGCGAAATTGATGCTGCAGTGAAGCATGAAGCAGAACGTGATAAAGAATTTTTGTATCAGGGCTACGACTCAACCTGCCTCGTCGAGCTCGACGAAGAACCACCACATCTGATTAATCAGGAGGCATTGGAAATTACATTGCACGTCGCGTTCTTGTTGCACTGTGAAATTGTGCCAATCACACAAGTTATGAGAAAAATAGTCATCGACGGATCAAATACGTCGGGATTTCAGCGAACGTGCTTAATTGCGCGAAACGGTTTTGTAGATACGCAAGACGGCAAAGTCAGAATTGAAAATATTTCGCTTGAAGAAGATGCAGCGCGAATCATTGAAAAAGAAGATGGAAAAACTATTTTTCGACTTGACCGGCTTGGAATTCCACTTATTGAAATTGGCACTGCGCCAGATATTCATTCACCAGAGCACGCAAAAGAAACCGCGCTTGCGCTCGGAGATATTCTCCGAAGCTGCAAAGTCAAGCGAGGCATCGGGACTATCAGGCAAGATGTCAATATTAGCATTCCAAATCATCCGCGCGTCGAAATAAAGGGTTTTCAGGACGTGAAAATGTTTGTGCCAACAATAATAAACGAAATAAAAAGACAAAAAGAGAATATTACGAATAAAAAAACGCAGAGTGAAGTGAGAAATGCGCTTGTGGATGCAAAAACAGAATTCTTGCGTCCTATGCCAGGTTCAGCCCGAATGTATCCTGAAACTGATGTGCCGCTTATTTACATTTCTAGAGACATCATTAATCATGCAAAAAAAACACTTCCAAAACTGCGAAGCGAACAAAAAGAGGAGCTTGAAAAAAAAGGATTGAGCGAACATGAAGCACGGCTATTGCTTAAACAAGGTTTGCTCGACGATTTTCACGCTTTATTAGATATAATTCCTCAGCCACAATTAATTTTTAAAGCGCTGATAGAATTTCCAAAAGAAATTGCCGCGCGCTATAAAAAACCGCTCCATGAGATTAATCAAATTTTCTCCGTTGGGGTTCTGGAAAAAATATTGCAGGCAATCAAAAGCGGTAAACACCAAAAAGAAAATCTTAAACATATAATGGAAGAAATTGCAAGCGGCAAAAGCATAACAAATATACTTGCGCAAGAAAAAATTGATCTAACACATCTTGAAGCAGAAATTGCCGCGCTTGTAAAAGAAAAACCAGGACTTACCCTCGGCGGTTATATGGGTTTAATCATGCAAAAATTCAAAGGAGTTTCAGGAAATGACGCGCATCAAATTCTGAAAAAATTACTGCAATGACACAGGTTTATCAAGATTTGCAAAAACTAGGAAACAGAAAAATTCATTTTGACGATATACAAAAAATAATCGCGCTCGATTTTAGCGATGGTCAAGGTCATGATTTAACTGACCTCATTTATGATCAAAATTCAAATATTTTCGGTGTAAAAAAAACAATGGTAAATTTTAGTATATAATCTATAGAAATTCTTATGATTAAAAACCTTGCCTTTTT
>CAYIPM010000077.1:0-4712 GCA_964365195.1 Candidatus Woesearchaeota archaeon | reverse complement strand
CAGCGGATTTTTTGCCGCAGCAAAAAACCTTTAGGGTGTGGAGGATGTCACTTATTTTTCGGTTTTAATTTTTAGAACTTGGGACAACGCCTATTTCTTTATATATGAAATTCCTGGCTCCATTCTATAAACAAGAAAACAATTTAATTCCTCAGTCCCAACGCCCGTAAAAAATTACCAACAATCCCAAGAGGAGTTTTCATGAGCGGAATTTCTTCACCTAAAATTCGTTTTGTCGTATTTACATAACTCTTGCTTGCCTTGCTATGGGGATGGGTATGAACTACTGCATTTTTTATCACTTGCGATTCTTTCACTGCTCGATCTTCAGGAATAATGCCGAGTATTGGAACCTCAAGCATATCAGTAATACTAACAAACGACATGTCAGTGTTGCTGCCGGTATAACGCGTGATAATAACTCCTTTCACCGGTTTATGATATTCTTCAGCCAATTTTATCGTCTTAAGCGCATCAGTTACCGCCGACATTTCAGCATTTGTGACAATAATAATTTCGTCAGCAGATACAATGGCAAAGCGCGCTTCTTCGCCTAACCCTGCAGCAGAATCAATCAAAACATAATTTGTTAATTTTTTTAATTTTTTTAAAACATCAGGAATTTTTCGGTAATCAATTTTTTCAATTTCTTTTAAAGATAAGGACGCAGGAATAACCTTTGTTCCTGACTCATGTTCATAAATTGCATCTTCAATAGCTGATTGTCCGTTAAGAACATGATTCAGCGTGATCGGAACAATCGGCGCCCCTAAATGAATACCGACATTGGGTGTTGTCAGATTGCCATCGACAATAATAACATCTTCTCCTAATTTATTTAAAGAGCTTGCAAGATTTATACTTGTTGTGGTTTTGCCAACGCCTCCTTTACCCGATAAAATCGCATATATTTTTGTCATGTTTAAGTTTCTCCTTCCATTTCTGGAAATTTAAATGCTTGAAAATTTTTGATTTTCGAAATGTCAAAAACAGCCGAATAAAACCGAAAGATTTTCTTGGTTTCTGACTCAAACTTCATATCTCTTCTTTTTTTAAATATTTATATCCGAAATTAAAACCTCATTCTCAGAGATTTATAATCTCCGATACATTCAATTCTTACGAATTGAATTTTTTAAAAGGGGGTAATATTATTACTATTTTTAATTTCAGAGCATGTCAAGAGTCTTTGATTCTTGGACACCCAAAAATCTTTAGGATTTTTTAGTGTCTTAAAAACAAGTGCCTTCTCGCACCACACTAAAAAGGGTGAATATCCAGCAGTTTTTTTGATTTTCATAACAGCATAAGAACGTTTTACTTTTCAGTGAGATAAAGCTTCGTAAAATTTATAAACCTTTCGAGAATTTCCCAGTATTCTTTTAATTTATCAAGGTTAATTGCAATTTCACTGCCGCGATACTGCACACGCAGGCACACGCCTTTTCGAAATTCGTTTTCGCGAGTCTTGCTCAGAACATCAATGAGTTTAAACATTTCATAGGCCGTAATAGCTTCAATGACCTCTTTATTTTTAGAAAAAATTTCCTTAAGTAAATCAATCCGAATCTTTGGAGCTTCAGGTATTGACTTGACAAGCTTTTTCTTTTTTGCCTTATCAAGCAAACTGTCAAATGCATAATCCATCATAATTTTCCAGCGCTTGAGTAAATTAATCATGACGTCGCATGTCTTGGTGTATTTCATGCTTACATAAAGTAAATGATCTGCGCTAATTTTTTCTTTAATGATTTTTTCTAATATTTCAGGCATAACTTCCTTCCCTCTTTACGCTAGAAGTCTCTAACTGATAAATGCTAGAGAAAAGTAAGTCTACAAAATGCCGCGAATATATAAATGTTTTCATAGATTACTACTATTTAAAGAAGATTTTTTGAGTAATTTCTCTATATCAATATCGCTTGCCACTCCCTCTAAACGTAAATAATTCTTGCTTATTTCTACATTGCCTTGATAGGATCTCAAATGCAATGGCTCATTATTAAAGCGCACAACAACTGCATTATTGTTAAGACGAAGAACGCCGCTCGTGATATATTCGATCTCAGGCAGAAAAAGATCGTCAAAACGAACATAGGTGTACACAATATCCTTTGCTTCAAAACTAATTGTTTTACCAGTTTTATCTTTTAATGGAACGCCATTGGCAAATATTTGCGCTGCCGTTCCGGTTAGATGAAGAATTTTTCCACCGGAGATAATAAAACTTCCGGTAAACGAATCAGCGACAAAACTGCTCATCGGTTCCAAATCAATTTGCTCATTTCCAATCACAATGCTCAATGGTTCTTTAAGCTTGAAACTTAATTTTGCTATGGAAGAATCAACAGTCAATGCATCAGGCAATGAAAATTCGCCGCTCACAGATACCGTCGCTGCATTGTTTCCCGTTTGCAAATTAATAAAATTTCCACTGATTTTTTTTGTAATATCGGCATCATAAAATGAAGTATACATAAGAAAAAAAAATAATCCCGCGAAAACGAGAGCAACAATAAATACAAACGGAAATTTCTTCGTATGTTCATCTTGAATAAGTTCTGCTTCTGCCATAGTGTTATCTTCCCATTCCCCCTCTAAGATTTCTCATTTTTCGCTGTAAGAACTCAACAAATATATATGGACGATCAATATTTTTTATAAAAGCAGTATTCTCGCGTGAAAATAAATGGATTTCAATAGTCCCGTAATTAAAAAGACGCTGCCATAAATTCTGACGAACATTGGAGTCACTAATTGCTGCAAATTCAAGTTGTCGGGATGAAATGGAAAAATAGCCGTGATTATGAATAATAGAACGGCGATTAATATGATACAAATTTCCCAAACGGTGAATTTCCGTCGCTAATAAAATAAAAACAGCAAAAAAAATAACAAGAGGCAGGGCAAGCGGATGCAGGGATTTTCCGCGATAGATAATATAAAAAATCGTGCCAAAAAGAAAAAGAATCATTACATAAAAAATAATATAAACTTTACGAGAGTTTCGTACATACAAACCCCCCTCCTCTTTTTTAATACCCATTATAGTATAAAATACATGATTCTTATAAATATTTAGTTCGCAAGCCTCTTTTCTAAAAGTTCTTTTGCAATAGTGTAATCAGCGCGTTTTTCACTTGCCTGCATTATTTGTCCCATCAAAAAGTTAAACGCATTTTTCTTGCCCAATTGGTAGTCCCTCACACTTTTTTCATTTTTTTCAATAACTTCATTAATAATGTTTGTAAGAATCTTCACATCGATTATTTTTCCTGCCTTGTTTGCCGTATGCAATGGAGAAAAAGATTTCGGAATAAAAGCGCGTAAAATTTCTTTGCCCTTCAGCGGCGTAATAGTATTGTTTCTTACTAACTCAAGCAATTCAATTACGTGCTGGGGATCAAGAGTAACCTCATCCATATTTTTCTTGTTATAATGAAGAACACTGAGCCACTCAACCGTAATCCAGGGCAAGGCAAAAGATGCAGGAATTTTTTCAATGACTTTTTCAAATAAAGAAACTAATTCCAAATGTTGCGTAAGAATGCGTGCGTCGCTAGGTGAAATTTTATGCCGTGAAATTATTTTTTTAATTTTTTCCATCGGTGTTTCCGGTAAATTTTTTTCAAGTTGATTTGTGTAAGTCTTCAAAACATGAATAGGCACTAAATCAGGATCAGGAATAAAACGATAATCTGCCAGCTCTTCTTTACTGCGCATTAATTCAGTTTTACCCTTTAAAGAATTCCACCGACGGGTTTCACGCAAAGAAGGTTTTTCATTTGTATGTCTTTCAATCTCTGCGTTGATTGCGCGCATAATTTCACTCACAGAATTAACATTTTTAATTTCAGTTCGCTCGCTCACACCGTTGATATTAACATTAACATCAGCTTTAATCCCTGCGTCTTTATTGAGTACTTTAATGTATGACAGCGTTAATACAAGATTTTTCAGCCATTCACCAACTTCAATAGCATCGTGAAAATCCGGCTCTGTCACAATTTCAATTAAAGGCACCCCTGCCCGATTATAATCAATAAAACCTCTCTCAGGATTCCACGCAGCAGGATCTTCTTCTAGATGCACCTCACGAATTCTAACAGCTTCAAATAAACCGTTTTCAGTGACAGGTATGGAATGCGCGCCTGAAATAGTTTTCTGATAGCCATAGGGCATATCAGGCCAGCGATAATGTTTTCGTTGAAAAATAAGCTGTTTACCGTTCTCAATAACATTCGGTGTGCATCCTAATAATAATCCAATCTGTAAAGCTTTGTCAAGCGCGCTTTTATTTGGCAGCATTGGTTTTGCTCCTGGCTGTCCAGTACAGACAGGACAAATATTCGTATTCGGCGCAATTTTTTTCATGTCATGAAAATTTTTGCATCTGCAAAATAATTTCTCTTTCGTTTCAAGATAGCCATGAATCTCTAGTCCTATGAGAACTTTTTTTTCAGTCGCAGTAATACTTTTTGTACTCATACCTAGAAGAAAAAAAGATATTTAATAAGGTTTGCTATCAAAAAAACAATGTGCCATCCACACCTAAAGGTGTGATGTGAACAGGCACTTGTTTTTAGGATGCAAGAAAATTCTTGTTTTACATTGGAATTTTCTGCACAGAGAATTGCAAAAGCAAAAGCAATTCTCTTGTGATCCAAAATTGAAAACCCTAAAGCTACGACCACGTTCTTTAGAATGAGGTT
>CAYIPM010000076.1:0-4720 GCA_964365195.1 Candidatus Woesearchaeota archaeon | reverse complement strand
TTTGTTTGAGAATAATTATTTTTCGGTTTTAATTTTTAGAACTTGGGACAACGCCTAAGTTAAAAAATTCAAGAACAACAAACACTTTAAATAATATTTCCTATTTAGCTAATCATGATAGACTCCTCAATCATCAAAGTCCACGCATTAAAAAATGCCGTTGAGCATGACGGAAAAGCAATCATAGGTTCAGTGATTAACGCATTATTTAATGAAGGATTGCAAAAAGAAAACATAAAAGAGATAATGCCGACTGTAGTAAAAATAATTGCAGAAGTAAATACATTATCTATTGAGCAGCAGCAAAAAGAATTTGATAATCATCCGCACAAAATTGCACAGCGGCCAAAACGCATCGGCTTGCCTGAATTAGATAACGTCGGTAAAAAAGGCATAATAATGCGGTTTGCTCCTTCTCCATCTGGACCGCTGCATCTCGGACATGCAATCACAGCAAGCATGTCATATCTCTATGTCAAAAAATACGGCGGAACATTATACATTCGCATCGAAGACACAAATCCAGAAAATATTTATCCGCCCGCCTACAAAATGATTGAAAAAGAAGCGCGCTGGCTTTTTGAAAACAAAATAAAATTAGTTATTCAATCACAGCGTATGAAAAAATATTATGCTGCAATAGAAAAACTGCTCAAAAAAAACGCAGTATATGTTTGTACCTGCTCGCAGGAAACATTTAAAAAATATGTGAAAGCAAAAAAAAATTGTCCCTGTCGTGAATTGATTTCACTGCAGCAGCGAAAAAGATGGAAAAAAATGTTTGATAAAAAAGGATACAAAGAGGGCGAAGCAGTTGTCCGTTTCAAATCAGGCATGACCAATAAAAATCCTGCCTTTCGCGATTTTCCCCTTGCTAGAATCAACACAAATCCGCACCCACTGCAAAAAAATAAATACAAAGTCTGGCCCTTAATGAATCTGGCTGTTGCCGTCGATGACATGGAATTAAAAATAACGCATATCATCCGCGCAAAAGATCATCGCGATAATGCAGAAAAACAAAAATTAATTTTTAAAATACTAAGAAAAAAATATCCGCACGATTATTATCTGGGAAGAATTCACCTACAAGATCTTGAGCTTTCGACATCAAAAACCCGCAAAGAAATTGAAAGTGGAAAATATTCTGGCTGGGATGACCCAAAGCTTTTTACAATTGCCTCATTAAAAAAACAGGGCTACACGCCACATGCATTTTTAGGTCTTGCAGAAAATATCGGGCTTAACGAAGTGGACAAAACACTATCTCGCAAAGAATTACTACTCCTACTCAACACCTATAATAAAAAGAATAAAGAAGTAAAATAACGAAGACAAAATGTTTATAAATCACCCTATGCTTACTACTCTAATTATAATTAAAAAGGATGAAAGGAGGTAAAAATGTTTTATAAAAAAGCTCAAGCGGGAATAATAACCGTCATTCTCATTATATTACTAGTGTTAGCGGCAATTGTCATTGTATGGCAGGTTGTCAATAGCACTATCCGAGAAGGAGCAACTCAAATTGACAAGCAAGCAGGATGTCTTGGAGTAACGCTTGAAATTGAAAAACAAACCGCTACAATGTTTTCAATTAGAAGATCAGGCGGAGGAACAATTACTCCCGCGCCAACAGTCCGCACTATAGTAAATGGAGTAACATCAACATCTTGTACATGGAATCCACCTACTCCTGATTGGACAGAGGATTTTAAATCTGTAACATGCACTTTAGCTACAGCTCCGACTACATTAGAAGCTGCAGTGGTTTTAAGTGATGGTACTGTTTGTCCAATAACTGGTAAGTGGAAACCATAAATTTTTTTTATTGATTCAATTGAGTGAAGTGTTTCCAAGAATTGGAACGCACTCAATTGAATGCTTAGAAATACTTTTAAAAAAGTATTTTTTTTTCTTTAAAATTTTTTTATTACTCTAAATCCTTAATCATATAAATCCCGTCGCTGTCAAGAGTATATCCCAATTTCCGATAATATTCTCGCACACCGACGCCAGAAATGACTGCCAGCTTTTTATAACTGTGTTTCTGTGTAATGCTCTCTGCAGTTTTCATTAATTGTTTGCCAATGCCGGTATGCTGTCCTTCACTGCTTTTTTCACCCAGCGCGAGAGATTGTCCATACACATGCAATTCTCGCACGATTGCTGCACCGTGCAAAATTTTCATAAACGGCTGATGCAAAAATCGTAACCGCAATAATCCAAATAAAATATTCTGTTTGTTGACAAACTCCAAAAAATATTCTGTGCCTCCGCTCGCTTTATACGTTGTTGTTTTTAAAAAAATATTCATATCAATTTTTTTATAAAATTGCTTGCTAAATCCTAATTCACGCATGCGAATTTCTTGTATATTTGCCTTTTTCTTCCGCAAATTATCTTCAACATCCCGACGAATATCAATCCGCGTAATCCCTTTTACAAGTTTATCAGGAGGAATCTCCCGCATAATACGCATGGTCCGACAATAGCGCGGAATAATTCTAGTCATCTTCTCTAAAATTTCGCGCGTTTCTTCTTCATCATACGGAATAAAATTAATTTTCTCATGCATGTACGCAAGCGGAGAATCTTCTATGACTTGGCACGGATAAATTTTAAGTTGATCAGGTCGATAGGCAGGATTTTTAAATAATTCCTTAAATAAGTGCAGATCTTTTTTTTTGTTGGAATACGGCAAACCCGGCATGACATGATATCCTAATTTAAAGCCAGCATCTCGCAGCATCTCCGAAGCGATAACGACATCTTTAACCGTATGTCCTCGTCCTGTTTTTTTATAGAGTTCGTCATCAGGCATCTGCACGCCAATTTCAACCCGAGTACAACCAAAATATAACATGCGTTTAATTTCTTCTTGCGAACAATTATCTGGTCGATTCTCAATGCATAACGCAACACACCGATGCTGTGCAGTTTCATTTATTTTTTTTGCTTCAGTTAAATTTTTTGACGAGCATTCGTTTAATCCATCATAACACGATTTGATAAATGATTCCTGATAATCAAAAGGATATTGCATAAATGTGCCGCCCAAAATAATCAATTCAATCTTGTCCGTCGGATGATTCATAACTTTAAATGCATTCAGCCGCACCCGCACCTGTTCATACGGATCATAATTCAACATTAATGCGCGCATCACTGCAGGACTCTTGTTTGTATAACTCTGGGGAACTTTCTCGCCACCAGGACAATAAATACACGTCCCATGATTGCATTTTCGAGGTTTCACTACGACAGTCAACGGCGTCACGCCCGCCATAGTTTTGGCAGGCTTGCGTACTTCGTGAGCAAGAGGAAGTTTCATAGATAAATAGAAAGAAAATAGTTTATAAAATTACTTAATCATCACTTCAGTAACCAAACAAATCCCTAAACCAATTAATGATTTTTTGAAATAATCCCTCTTCAACACAAAATCCATCAGCGCAGATATTGCTCAAACACTCGAAACTATTTTCACATAAAGCATCTGTTTTTAATTGAGCAATAAACATTTCTTTTTCAGAAGAACAAAAAGTATTATCTTCTCTAAATCCATACGGATAACATTTATTATTTAATTCGCAACCCTGACATATGTCCAGAACCTTGTTTTCTCCGGAAAATTGAATTTCTTCTTCGTCGCCGCTGTCATCAGATTTTAATTCCAAAACTATACAAGCGCCATCATTACATCCACTGGAGCAGGTTTGTTTAATTTCATATGAACCTTTGTTATCAATACATAGTGCTTCTTTAATCATACATTCATCACGTTTATTATCAGAGTTATTACTAGAATCAGAATTGCAATTCTTTACTTCTTTAAAATCGCGTGTCTGTGTAGTAGCATTCCATTGTGATAGAATACAAGAATCATCAATATCTCCATTCGCCGAAGAAACTTTTCCCTTGGTATAATAATTCAATCCGCCATCACTATCAAAACAGGTTTGATTTCCTGTTTGATTTCCCGAGCTATTTCCAACAATACAGGCACCATCATTACACCCATTGGAACAGGTATAATCTTCACTTTTAATGAGGACACCATCACAGTAATATTCAGTGAGCACTTGATTATTGCATTTGTCAATGCTTGCCTGAGAATTAGAAGCATTGAGTGCAAAACCTTTGACATAATAATTTTTACCTCCATCGCTGTCAGTACATGCCTTACAAGTAGTTTCATAAACAAATTCTGTGTTTACGTTTATAGCGGGCATATCAAACGTATGTTTATTTTTATCAATAATAACAATGTGAAGCTTTGTAGGATATTGTGGCTGCGCGCACCATACTTTTTCCAATATATTTTCTTTCATATAATTTAAACAATTTGAAGTTGAACTCGTGTATTTCTCTTCATTGATCCACGTTCCTTGTACCATCCGATCAGATTCCGCGGTTCTATAATATGTTGCACAAACTTTATCAGATATATCTGATGTTGGACAAAATTGGGCTGTGACAAATTCTGTAGACATATCAAAAACAGGCATTTCATTACTGTGCTTGAATTTTTCAATCAAAATAACTGTAATATATCTTCCATTAGGCTGAAGACAGTTTGTTTTGGTTAATATATTTTCATCCATATATTTAAAGCAACTTTGAATTGAAGATGTGAAATTAGCTCCACTTGTCCATGATCCTTGAATCATAGTAGTACTTGAGTCAGTTCTATAATAGGAAGCACACACTTTCGAAT
>CAYIPM010000075.1:0-4729 GCA_964365195.1 Candidatus Woesearchaeota archaeon | reverse complement strand
GCTAGATAGGAAATAACAAAATAAAAGTACGAAAATTAATGTTATTTCCTATAACTTATTAGGAAACTACATACAAATAGGGTAAAAAACTTATGCCTTTTACTATAGAGGACTTTGAATAACCCACATTTCCGAAGGAAATCGCGTCAAAGTCCTTCTTAGAGAATTTTGATAATTTTGCAAAATTCTCTATACTTACCAGTTAGAGTAAATAAAAAAAACAAAAAAAAAAAAAAATTAAATAAAATTAAGCACTTGCTATAGGATATACTTGTTCTGTACCAACATCTGTCACACTTCCTTCTGCAGCTTTTTTAACTGCATTCATAGTGTCAGCAGCATCATAACCAGCAACTAACAATGCAATTTTTTGGTCATTATAAGGAGATTTGACACTCTTTATAATATATTGGCCAACGCCTGCATTTGTTTTTGCGGTGAAGTCGCTAACACACAATGGTGATTCGCTTCCTAAGATTTTCGCAGCAACAGTATTAATACAACTTCCTCCTACAACAAACAAATTCTTGCTGGAAACTGAACTTACTTCAGAGTCTTTTACAATAAGAACTTGCGAGCTTGGTCCTCCATTATTCGGCAGTCCAGGAATTATAGCAGCAGCTCCTTCAGCAATATATACTTGCGCATATAATTGCTCATCAGGATAACTGATAGTTGCTTTATATTGGTCTGTATCAGATTGGTCAACAGTAATAATATCTCCCCACAAATCAACTTGTTTGTAGAGTTTATTATTTGTATACAATTGAGATTCCCATGCTGAAGAATCATTTGTCCATGTATCCTCAACATCGTTAATTCCCATTCCATCATCAGCATTTATTCCATTATCAAGAGTAATAACTAATGCTTGATATTCATTGTTATCATCCTTTTCATTCCAAAGGGCTAATGCTGGTGCATTGATATTTCCTCCTGCAGGTTGCATTAAGAAGATCTGAACCTCATTTTTGTTTGCAGTCTTAGTAAAATTATATCTAAGTTTACCAAGCTGTCCAACAAATGAAGCTGTTTCAGCATCTCCTAAACTAGTATTTAACATATTTAAGACACCATCTACCGTTATGTTATAACTCATATTAGCTGCACCAATATTTCCAAAAGTAGGAACAATGGTAACGCTTTCGTAACCATCTCCATCTGGAAATTTAATTTCCGTAATATTGGTGTTTGTTTGGTCTGGATTATTATCCCAGTAGCTCATATTGATAGTTGTTGGTTCGTAAAATGCAAGTTTAGCACCCTTTGATGTTTGGATTGTTGGATATAGAATCATAATCTGTCCTGCGCTATCAGGATAATTAAGCGTAACATTACGCCCCTCAGATGCTAGATCTGCATTACCTGTCATGGTTACTGTGTAAGATAATCCGCCGACAGTCAATGTACCTGATCCTTCAGAATTCCAAACAGTGTCAATAACTGAGCTTGTTGCAACATCAACAAATCGTGCTCTATCATTGCTTGTTCCAGAAGAACTTGAATTAGCAGTACTTTCAAGCTTCAAAAGATAGCCGTCATCTTCATTACCGACGACAACATAATCCCCCGCTTTTAATACATCCATTTCTCGTACCGAAATATTTCTGTAGTTTTCATCTCGCATTAATCCAAATGTACCGGATTTGTTTAAAGCAAATACGGTATTAATTTCTTTTAATCGATGATCCATAAACTTTACCTGCATTTTGTCATCTCCGTTGTTTTCAATCACAATTTTTTCTCGTGTGGTTGAATCTTCAGGAATATTAATACCTGCAAAATCAAGTTTAATGGTTCCAAAAATAGGATCAGTATAAGAAGTTCCCGCATTTACAGAATCTTTATCAGATTCAGGAGCATCAAAGCTGATTGTTAGTGATGTTAAATTATTTGGATTACCTGTTCCAAATTCAACAGTTGTTCCATCAACAACATTATCATCTTCTCCAATTAATACAGAATTTCCATCCTCAAGGGTTACTTTATCAGAACCAGCGATAATACTTGCAGATAACTTTAAATTGGTTTCATCTGCAGTTACCACTGCGATTGTAACTCCGTTGATTTTTTTTGAGACTGCTTCACTAACTTCTTTGCTATCGCTTGCTCCCGCGCTATCAGTAACTCGTATTGTTGCAGCAGTATCAGATGCTGATACTAATTCAACAGTATAAGTTTTTCCAGCAATAGTTACATCTTTAGTAGGATTATCTGAATCTAAATTGAGTTTAGTTGCACTTTTCAGTAAAACTAAAGTATCTGTATCAGTAGCAGATCCTACAGTAAAGTCCATGCCAAATAATCTGAGAGAACTTCCCTCTGAATCAGCATGTGAAAAATTTACAGCCTTACTAAGAGTTGCTGTTAAATTAAACATTGGTAACGTATTAGTGGTACTGGCCTTTATTCCAAATACTGGGTCTTGTGATGTAATTGGTTGTTTCTCAAACGTAATTCGTGGATTTGGTCCAATTTGAACAGATTGAGTAATTTTAGCATCAACATTTCCTGAAAAAGTTTCCTCTTTCAACGTATTAGGCATATCTGATTTAGTAACAACAGTCTTTATCGTATTAATGGTATCATTGATATATAATTTAGTACCACCAGTAAATAAAGCAACTGCTTCGCCTCCAGTAACTGCAGCACTTGTTCCAGCACTGCCACTAGTAGCTAAAGCCCCTAATTTTTGTTGAATATCTATTGCAGAAGTAACATCACTTATAGCCGCATTTGCTCCATAGACTACCGCAGCATCAGCGAGCCCACTTGTTACAAATGGTTGCGGATAACTTGCAGCAGCAGCAAAGCCAATAGTACTTGAAAGCATAATTGCGCTCGTAAGTACAGAAGCTATTTTTTTAAATTTAAACATTCTTTTTTTAACCTCCTTTCATTAATTTTGAGAGTAAATTAGTAACTCATTCTCTGTAAAATCTATAAGACAACGCGGTAATAGCTAATATCTCTTTTTTGTCATTATCATGACAATAGATACTAGTAAATTTTCAGGTATATAAAGGTTATCGTGTAACTGCTTAATAAATACAATCTTTATTTTAAATACTCCCTTTTTAATAACATATGGTATTAAAATATACTAGTAATAAAAAAATATATATTATAGTTATAGGGAAAAATTTATATAGTATTACCGTCTATAAAATGTAAGAAGATTTTAAAAATAAACAAGAAAATAATGCCATTTTGAAAATCAGGTTTAAAAATATACAAAAAACCACGAAAATGATCTATAATAAAAAATATAACTTATACAAGAAACGAGTAATAAAAATAAAAGAATAAAAATTTTAAAAAGTCTATAAATACTTTCAAAATTATTATAGTCAACGATGAAACAGTGAAAAATTAATGTCACTTATGAGGAAAAGATGCAATTTTTTCACTATCAAAAAAACAATTGTTTCACCCACACTTAAAAGTGTGATGTGAGCAGGCACTTGTTTTTAGGAAACAGAAAAAATTGTATTTTTTCTGTTCAGAAAATCATAAAGATTTTCTTGTGATCCAAAATTGAAAACCAGATTTAGACTACAACATTCTAAAGAAAGAGGTTTTTAATTTGTGGACATAAATGAATAAAAATGGCAAAACAAATCAAAACAAAAAATATAACTCTATCGGAGAAAGAAGGAACTTTCTCAGGGTTATTTAAAAAAATAAAAGGAACCCAGTCAAAAAACACAGAAGTTTCTGAATTGCGACAGCTTTTAAGCAATGAAAAAGCAAGGCTTTTGCATATTTGTAAGACTAAATCCCCTGAATCAATATATATGCTTGCTAAGCTTTTAGGAAGAGATTTTAAAGCAGTGCGACATGATATAAAATTCTTAGAAAAATATGGGTTTATAGAATTAATAAGCTCGCATAAACATGGAAGAGAGCGATTAAAACCCGTTGTAGATGTTGATCAGTTGATTATAACTATTACTATTTAATTAATAATTACGTTACAGAATAAATTTCTTACGGAGAAGTTTGAATAAATAGATTTCGCAAGTTTACAATGTCCAATAGCTGTAAATTTCAGCGTTTCAAACTTCTTCTTATGTCCATAAATTGAAAACCTCGTTCTTTAGAACGCTGTCGTATAGCATATGACTCAATTAATTGAACAAAATTGTCATATGCTATATTCGGAAAACCTAAAAAAGTTGTTCAATTATTTAGGTTTTACGCTATAGCTTTAGGGTTTTCAATTTTGGATCACAAGAGAATTGCTTTTGCTTTTGCAATTCTCTGTGCAGAAAATTCCAGAAAAATAAAAGGAATTTTCATGCATCCTAAAAACAAGTGCCTGCTCACACCACACTTTTAAGTGTGGGTGAAACAATTGTTTTTTTGATAGTCAATGACGACATTAATATTTCATCACTTTGTCAAACAAAAAATAAATTTTGTTGTAAGATAGTTGTTAATGTAATGGTGATATTGATTGTAAAAAATAAAGAAAATCGTTGAAATTTCCTAGCGAACCTAAAGCAAGCTCCGCGGTCTTGCGAAATTTGCGGAACATCAATTTTCTAATTATAGTCAAGGACGCTAATATTTCCTCGTTTGCGTCTTGACTTATTAGGAAAAGCAGCAAATTTTTTTGAGGAAAAATTTCTGCCTTTTACTATAGAATTTTTCAACGGCAGCAAGCTGCGAGGTATTATAGGAAATAACATTAATTTTCGTACTTTTATTTTGTTATTTCCTATCT
>CAYIPM010000074.1:0-4937 GCA_964365195.1 Candidatus Woesearchaeota archaeon | reverse complement strand
AAAAACTGACAGCACTGAAAATATTATTTAAAAAAATAATGGAATTAACTAAGATCTTTAAAGAATTAAATAAAAACGATATCTCTATTGCCGGAGGTAAGGGCGCTTCATTAGGTGAAATGACTCAGGCGGGAATTTTAGTTCCGCCCGGTTTTGTTGTTCTTTCGACTACTTTTGATGAATTTATAAAAGAAACCGATCTGATACAAGAAATTGACTCTGTTCTAGATAAAGTAAGCCATAAAGATATAAATAGCGTTGAGGTTGCTTCAGAAAAAATTCAAGCACTGATTAAAAATGCCGAGATGCCTGAAAATATTGCAAAGGAAATAAAAATACAATTTAAAAATTTAAATACCGAATATGTCGCTGTCCGTTCTTCAGCTACCGCAGAAGATGGTGCAGAGAATGCATGGGCAGGACAACTTGATTCATATCTTAATACAAAAGAGGTCAATCTTTTAGAAAAAGTGCAACATTGCTGGGCTTCTCTTTTTACACCTAGAGCTATATTTTATAGGTTTGAAAAAGGATTGCATAAAACTAAGATTTCAGTGGCTGTTGTGATTCAAAAAATGGTCAATTCTGAAGTCTCGGGTATCGCTTTTTCTGTTCACCCCGTAACTGAGGACAGAAACCAAATGATTATTGAAGCCGGTTTCGGTCTCGGAGAGGCCATTGTATCTGGATCAGTTACCCCAAATAGTTATGTCGTTGAAAAGGAACCTAGAAAAATCATTGATATAAATATTAATACGCAAACAAGGGCACTTTACAGAGTTAAATCCGGAGGTAATGAATGGATCGATATTCCAGAACCAAAAGCTTCATCACAAGTGCTTACTGAAAAACAAATTTTAGAATTTGCCGATCTTATAATAAAAATTGAAGATCATTATGGTTTTCCTTGTGATATTGAATGGGCTTTTGAAAAAGGAAAGTTTTATATTACTCAAAGTAGACCGATTACAACCTTGGAAGTACAGAAAAAAAATGCCGAAGAAATTAAAATATACGCTGATAATGTAAGTGGGGGTGAAAGTTGTATTTTTTTGGGTTCAGTATTGCCCGACGTAGCTCTAAAATCTGATGAAATCTCAAAATTTAAATGTGAATTTTACGGTTGTACATTTAATGCAGAGAAAAATCTTTGGAAGGAATATGTAAAAATAGATTTATTCAAAAAGGAATCGGATAAAATTGTAGATTATGTTGTAAATGAAGGGGTTTCTTATTTTTCAAATAGACTTAAGAAGATAGATTTATTTAAAATAAAATTTGAAAAATCGGCTAAATTATTAATCAAGAAACTTCCAAATTTAAAAGACAACGAACTTAAAAAAGAATATAAAAAATTTATGGAAGAATATCTCCATATTTATAGTTTAGGGGCAGTAACTTTTATATATGAATCATTTATTTCCGAAGATCTAATTAGTAGTTTATCTAAACGATATAAAAATATATCAGAAATAACCCAATCACTTACAGATTTTAAATTTAAGAGTTTTATTTTAGAAAATGAAGAGTTGCTGTATAAAATAAAGGAAGAGAAAGATATAAAGAAAAGGGAAGAATTGATATCTGCGTATAAAGATAAGTTCTTTTTCATAAAAACCAACTATTTTAAATCAAGAGTGCTGGATTCAAAAGACGTGGAAGATGCGATAGCCAATCTAAATACAAGAGATAATAAAATAACTAAGAAGAACAAAAAAATAAAAATCGTTTTAAATAAGCAAGAGAAGGCCATTGTTTCTTTAATGAAACCAACCGCGATAATAAGAGACGTAAGAAAGATGGTTAATATGATTGGTAGTTACGTTATGTCTAGATTTCTGGAAGAGGCCTCCCTTAGATTTAAGATAAAGGAAAGTGCATTAAAAAATGTATTTTGGTTTGAACTTTTTAAGGTTATTGATGACAAGTCATTTAATAAAATTTTAAAGAATAGAAAAGAAGCCAGTGCGGTTTTGTTGGACGGAAAAACAATTTATTCAGATAAAACGATTATATTTCCTATGGAAAGTAATTTTGGTGAGATACTTAGCGGAACAACGGCGTATCCTGGAAAAGTAAAAGGCACAGCGAGAATCATTCAGGGTCCTGAAGAATTTTCGAAATTTACGGTTGGCGATATATTAGTCACATTCGCAACAAGACCGGAGTTCGTGACAGTTATGCATAGGGCGAAAGCCATTCTTACCCAAGAGGTTGGACTTACATGTCATGCCGCAATCGTGGCAAGAGAGCTTAAAAAGCCTTGTATTGTGGGTATAAAAGGTTTGATTGATAAACTTGTTGATGGTGATTTTATAGAGGTAGATGCGGATAAGGGGACGATAAAAATAATTAAATAAATTTTATGGAAATAAAAAAATTCATTCCGGAAAATAGAGAGGGTAAGGAAATAGTAATTTCAAAAATTGATTTACGTTTTTTTCGTCATGGTGAAAAAGAATCATCAGCCACTGGAAAGTCTGATGAAGATATACAATTAACTGAAAAAGGTAGAGAACAAGCTATTAAAAAGTCAGAAGATGTAGATCTTTCACAATCATTAGCTTTTGGTAGTTCACGAAAGCGATCACAACAAACCGCAGGATTAATAATGGCGGGACAATTAGATGAAATAATAGGTAATGAAAATCTTGACGAACTGAGACAAAAATTAAATGAGGGGTTAAAAAAGGGTGGAAGTAAAATTTCTATTGATAATAGATTGAACTATAATGTTGATTTATCAACTGAATTTGGAAAAAAATACCTTGAAGCATTTAAAAATGGTGTTTTTTTGAAATTCATCGTTGAACAAAGCGATTCTCTCGCTAAATCACTTAATGAAATTGAGACGGATAATTATAGTCGAATGGCCGGGCAAATTGCTGAGGTGATAAAAAAATATATAAGTATTGCTTCACATTGGAACGAATTAGTTAAAGATGAAAGTAAACAATATAAAGACACGCTTAAAAGATTTATGGGTACACATCAAGGTGTCGCAGAATGCTTTTTATTGAAAGTTGTTGAAAAAACTAAAGGTGAAAATGAGCGAAATGTATTAATTACCGTACTTAATAATGTGGGATTTGATTTTACGGAGGGATTTGATGTTGATATTGAAAATACCTCCGAAGGCAAACAAAAAATTAGGATTATTTTTAATAATTAAAAAGATCGAAAAACTATATTTAAATATGATGAGATTGTATCCGAAGAAGTTATAGATAGTATTATTAAGGAAAAAAATAATTAAAACAAAAAAATGAACTTGAAAATATTTACAAATAAGAATTCATCGCTTGAGCACGCAGATGCAGTCCCAGCATTGTTTGAGATGACCATGATCGGTTTTACAAAACAATTATTTAACACAAAACTACCCTCTTATAAAATCGGTATAAATCATATTAAAGAAAATGAACTTGATTATATTTCTTTGATATCGGATCAAAATAAAATTGGTAAAACTGTAATCAGCCAATATATTAAAGACAAAGACGTAGTTTTGGGATTATATAGGGAATGGATAAAGGAGTTCAGTAAAATGATGGATTATTATTACGACTTTTTTGCAACCGACTTAAGTCGTTTGAGTGATACTGATTTATTAAAAAAGTCAGAAGAATTAAATTATATTTATAGTCAACAAGTTTCAATGCCCGGGTTTATTGATGGTTTTATGTTTTATGCAGAAGGCAGATTTAAAGATTTGATACAAAAACTTTGTAAAAAAAATAAAATATCTGATCCCGTAACAATAGCATCAATTCTAACATCACCCATAAGCAGTTCTTTTCTTAATGAAGAAGAAAACGATCTGATAGCGATAGTTAAAAAGCATTCTCTTACAAGTATTAAAAAGAGTGATATTGAAAAAAAGTTTATCTGGCAAAAAATAAACGCAGAAATTGAAAAACATATATTAAAATACTCATGGATTAAAGACAGTTATGCTGGTTATAAAGAATATACTAAGGAAAATGTCGCTGAAGAGATAGAGAGAATCATTAAAGAAAACAAGAAAGGAGAAACTTCATTTGTAAAAAACAAGAAGAAAAAACTTGAGTTAATTGAAAAATATAATCTTGATAAAGAAATTGTAGCAATAACAGAATTGTCAGATATTTTAATTAAATGGCAGGATCAGAGAAAACAATATACGCTTACGTTTGTTGCTTTGAAAAATAAGGTGCTAAGAGAAATATCGAAAAGAATAGGAACCTCTTTTGATTTAATTGTTTATTCTCTTAATTCAGAAATTAAAGATATTTTTAATGGTAAGTTTAATTTAAATATACTAAAAGATCGAAAGACGGGAGTTATCTTTGTTTACCAAGGGGGTATACCAGTAAAAATAATGACTGGAAATGAAGTTACAGAATTTATGAAACAAGTAAGTTCAGATAAGGTAAATGATATTACTGAAATCAAAGGCAGTGTGGCTTCAGATGGTAAAGCAAAAGGAATAGTTAAAGTCGTTACTTCTATGAAATATATAAGTAAGGTTAACGTCGGAGACATTTTAGTTGCACCTATGACACGCCCTGAGTATTTACCTGGTATGAGAAATGCCGTTGCAATAGTTACAGATGATGGCGGAATTACATGTCATGCGGCCATTATTGCTCGTGAACTAAAAAAACCTTGTATTATAGGTACGAAGATTGCAACGCAAGTATTAAAAGATGGTGATTTGGTTGAGGTGGATGCGAATAAAGGAATCGTGCGGATTATCAAAAAATAGTAATTTAAAATATTCCAACATTCTTGAGAATGTTGGAATATTTTATTTCTGATCACTAACTACTAGCGACTAGTCGCTAACTACTATTTAGCTTTTTCTACTCTTTCAACATATTCTCCTGTATCGGTATTCACCCGGATAATATCTCCGGTATTAACAAATAGAGGAACGGGGACTTGAGCGCCGGTTT
>CAYIPM010000073.1:0-5013 GCA_964365195.1 Candidatus Woesearchaeota archaeon | reverse complement strand
TTCTGATTCCATATTGATCATAACTGCTCGCTCGACCGCCTTAAATTGATGAATGACAAAAGGAGGAATGGTAATTAATTCGCCGGCATGCAACAAAACTTTTTTGAAATTTGTCGGTTGATCATGGGGCGCAAGCACTACTTCATATGCTCCTGAAAGAATATACGAATATTGCCAGGATTTTTTATGATAATGACTGCCGCGCACTGCATTTTTTTCTGTGGTGATTAAGCCCACGTGATGCAGTGGTTTATTTACTAGATCGCTTATTATACCCCGTTCATCCATATGAACTGGATCTATTTTTGAAATCGTGACTCCGAATAACTCCTGATTTTGATTATGTTGCATTGTATCGTTTTGCATTTTTTCAGATATTTTCGACGATTTATAATTATTGTTGTTATTCTCAACAATAACCGGTTTTGGAATGGGAATAATAAATTTTCCTCCTTGCTGGATAAATTTTTGGCTGATCGAATTTTGCATTATTTCCTGCGCAAAATTCCATGCAAAGATTATCGCATAGTCCGGATTATTTTCGAGTAATCTTTCTTCGGGAACAATTGGTATATGCATGCCAGGAGTAAAATGTCCGACTTTTATATGTGATTTTTCTGCCATGTAATCAATAAAATGATCATGCATTTTACAATAATTTAATAATGTATTTCCCTTGGCCGGCGCACTCATGCCGACAATTTTTTTGCCTTGTTTTTTTAAATCGTAGATCAATTCGATAAATTCTTTTCTATGTTTTTTTACTGCGTGCGCAAATGCATCTAGTTTTTCTTTTTGATACATACCTTTTTTTTCTTCAAGATCGAGAAGCTGTTCTATATTTGAAGAAGGCAATTTTTTTCCTAACCAGGAAACAAATATTCTTATGGAGTTTCCGTGAATTTGTGTTCGTTCTACATCCCATATATCCATACCAAACGAGCGGAAAAATCGCACTAAAGGTTTTATTGAAAGATATTCTAAATGATCAAGATAAATGGTATCATATGCAAGATTATCAATTAAATCCACAAGGTAGGGCGCTTCAATAACCAGATGACCATTCGAATCCAGTAATTTTTGTATGCTCTCCATAAAACCTCTTTTATCATCGATATGTGCGAATACATTTGTTGCAGTAATAAGATGTGCTTTTCCTTTTTCCTGCAGAATTTTTTGTGCAAGTATCGGATTAATAAAATCATTATAAGTTTCTATGCCTCTTTGATTTGCAATTGTGGCAATGCGTGGTGCGGGATCAATCCCTAATACTCGGATATTATTTTTTTGTAATCCTTCCAATAATACGCCGACATTACTGCCGATATCAATGGCAAAATTTCCTGCTTGCATATTACATTTTGTGAATAAATGATTTGCCATTTGAAAAAAATGAACTTTTGCTGTTTGTGTTATTGATGATTCATAGCTATAAGTTTTTCCGTAGAGAATATGCGGATTAACAACGTAGCTTAATTGTGTAAGACCGCATTGTTCACATTGCATGACTTTGAGTGGAAAATGAATTTCGTAATCATTCAAATCAGCAGGCGTAAGAATTTGATCAGCTGGAGGAAGAAAACCCAAATCTAAAAATTCGTATAATGCTGTCGAGTCACACATTCTGCAATTTTTTACTATTTTACCGACGTCCATTTTATTTTTATTTATCTTTTGCTCTAAAAAGATATTTCACATGACCTGGATGATTTATTGCGTCGCCTCCAACCATTTCTCCTCTTAGGTGCCGTTGCCATCGATTGAGATCAGCCTCAACCATTATTTTAACGAGCTCTTTAAACTTTGTTTTTGGTTCCCAGTTTAATTTCTGTTTTGCTTTTGTAAAATCTCCCCTTAAATAAGGAACTTCATACAGACGCTTGTATTGTCCGTCGATACGAACAAATAATTTCCAGTCAAGGCCGGCAGCTCTAAATGCTTCTTCAACAAATTCTTTCACTGAATGTGTTTGGTTTGTTGCAATAACAAAATCATCGGCAGTATGATGCTGTAAAATTTTCCACATGAGTTCTACATATTCTGGGGCATAGCCCCAATCACGCTGCGCGTCTAAGTTACCCAAGTGCAATTCTGTTGAGAGACCAAGCTTGATTCGGGCAACTTCATTTGTTATCTTTCTTGTTACAAATTCCAATCCTCGCAATGGCGATTCATGATTAAATAAAATACCGTTTGAAACAAACATACCGTACGATTCACGATAGACTCTTACAAGTTCCAAGGCGATAAGTTTTGCAATTGCATACGGAGAATTTGGTTTGAATGGCGTTAGTTCGTTTTGACTTTTTTCTTCGCCAACTTTTGTAAGAGAATTACCGTAGAGTTCGCTTGTTGATGCTTGGTATATTTTTATTTTTGGATTAAATTTTCGCACGATCTCTAGTATACGAAGGAGTGCAACACCATTAATATCCATTGACTGCAGCGGCTGATCAAATGAACTACCAACGAAACTTTGCGCGGCCAAGTTATATATTTCATCAGGATTTGATTCGTGAATTGCTTCTGTTAATGAAGCCATGTCTGAAAGATCTCCAGAGATAAATGTCACTTTGTCGATGACGTCCACTTCTTGCAATCGCCAAAAATTTGGTGTTGATGTCCGTCGTACAACTCCAAATACGTCGTAATTTTTTTCAAGCAAAAGCTTTGCTAAATATGCGCCATCTTGTCCTGTTATACCTGTAATTAATGCCTTCTTTTTCTCACCGAGCATGCTAGCATGGGAAAAAAACTGCTTAAATAGATTGTGGGGAAAGAGTGTATATAACTGAAAATTTAGTTTTTTATTAGAATTTTTTGGTTAATACCCCGCAGCTTGCTACGTCGTAAAAAATCTAATTAGAAAATTGCTGTTCAGAAATTTCGCAAGACCGCGGAGCTTGCTTTCGGTTCGGTAGGAAATTTCAACGATTTTCTTTATTTCAATCGCGCAACTAACACCATGTTCCACTGTTTTTCTGTTAACTCTTCATCAAAATTAAAACTCGGACAAAGATGTAATAACTCAAATCCTGCATCTGTGAGATATTTTTTTAATTCAAGTGGAAAGAAAAAGCGCACAGCATGATTTTCCTCGTATTCAGTAATAAGTCTTCCGGATGAAATTTCAAAAATTTTAACAACAAATTTTACATGATTAACATGATTTTTTACGTCTAGTGTGGGATAACTAGTGCGAATTATTTTGAGATTTTCTTTTGTAAGTTCTGCTATTTTTTCCCTGCGTGTTGGCAATTCTTGCATGACTCCTAATCCATTCCAGACATCGAGTATGAGCAATCCATCTTTATTGAGATGATTTTTACAGCTTTGAAAAAAACTTTCTAATTGCTCATTTTTCGTAAGATAGCCCAACGCTGAAAACATGCAAATTATGACATCATATTTTTTATAGAGAGAAAAATTACTCATATCTGCGATATGAAATTCAGCTTGTGAATTTCTTTTTTTTGCAAGTTCTATCATCTCTGGCGAGAGATCAAGACCGGTGAGCTGATATCCTCTTTTGATAAGTTCTGCCATATGCAATCCTGTCCCGCAGCCAATATCCAGAATAGATTTATTTTGTACATTATATTTTTTAAAAACAGTTTCCAAAAAATCAACTTCTTTTGTATACTCTTTTCCTTGATTAAAATAATCGTAATACTGAGCGTATGTTGTATCAAATCTTTTTTCAGATGCCATTTTCTTTAAGAATATATGTGAGTCGCTCTTTAAACTTTTCAGCTGAAAAAAATTCTGCGCGCTTTGTGAAGAGCGCAGGATTAATTTTATTCATTGCTAGTCCTTTGATTATCTTTTTTAATTTTTCTGCTGCTTGAGGAATTGTAACAAAGCCGACTCCATATTTTCCATTTTCTAATACCTCATTAAAAGTGCCTCCGTTTTTATGCACCAGAACGACGACTCCTGCTGCAAGACATTCAATTGAGGTCATTGTTAAACTAATGTCTCGTTGCGATTCAATAAGTATCTTTGATTCTTGAATGGTTTTTTTTAACAGTTCAAACGGAGGATCTTGTATGAATTCTACTCTGTCGAGAATTTTTTCTTTCTGCGCAATATCTTTTAAATTTTGAATATACTCTGACGATTCTGCTATTACTCCCCCTATAATAATCAACTTATAATCGCTCTCTTTTGCTCCTTGAGCAAATATATGGAGAGATTCGTCAATTCTCTTATTGGGAGAAATTCTTCCGAGAATAATTGCCTGATTTTTTTTGTTTTCTGGATGATATTTAATTTGAGTTGTTTTTATTTCTGGATATAATATTATTTTTTCTGCCTGTAAATTCCATTTTTCCATTAATCTTTCTTTTGTCCATTTATCTACGGCATAGATTTTATGATTTTTTGACAATGTATTGTTCTGGGGGCTTAAAAAATTTTTAATAACGTTTTTTAATTTTCTTCTCACATTATTTTTTTCCCATTCTGTTTTCTCTCCTTCTATACCGGAAATTCTCCATATAACATATTTTTTATTTTCGGGAAGATAATCATGAAGAACCCCCCCATCAATATCTATAATAAGATCTACATTTTCTGCCATTTTTTGAAATTGCTTTTTCATTAATGTTCGTGAAAAATTCGGCTCGACACACCATTTGCTTTTTAATGTACTGAGATTATATTCCCTTTCTATTTCAATTGGTTCAAAAATTTCTTTTATCTTTTCATGATCTAATTTCCACGGAGTCAGAAAATGGGCAGCATGACCCAATGCATGAAGTGTTTTAATAAGATCTACGACGACGCGCGGCGCGCCTCCGCCATGATTCATTTTAAACATAACGACAATGCCTATTTTTTCTTGAGGATTCATCTGACTCAGAAACGAATGAAGTTTTTAGAGGTTTTTATTAGAATTTTTGGGTTAATACCCCGCAGCTTGCGAGCAATTTCATTTTAGCAAATAAATAAAAATAAGAAAATGAAACTGCGAGTTGCGTCGTAAAAATTCTAATTAGAAAATTGCTGTTC
>CAYIPM010000072.1:0-5040 GCA_964365195.1 Candidatus Woesearchaeota archaeon | reverse complement strand
ATTATCAGTTATTAAGTCTGATAAAAATGGCATATCCTAAAGATTAAAGAGTATCCTTTTGGTTTGTATTTTAACTATACGCTGCCAATCCTTCAGGATTCACAACATCCTCATCGCTATCCAAGCGAGCCATATCGCTAACCGAATCCCCAGAATCTAATTTGATGATGCGCACGCCGCTAGTTGCTCGTCCCATCACGCGAATATCTTTGACCCGAGTCCTGATAACAATACCTTTTATCGTCGAGACAACAAACGTGTCTTTTTCTCCAACAGTAATGCTCGTGACAACATCGCCCGTTTTTTCATTAACTTTTAAATTGATAACGCCTTTTCCAGCCCGACCAGTCAAGCGATAATCTTGGATGCTACTGCGCTTGCCATATCCTTTTTCAGTGATTGTAAGAATCGAGGCATTTTTGTCCTCAACAATTTCAATGCTAACAACAGCGTCATCTGTATTTAATTTAATGCCTGTGACACCATAACTTGCCCGTCCCATATCACGAACTTCATTTGAATTAAATCTAATGGCTTGACCTTTCTTGGTGATCATCATAACTTCCTGGCTTGCATTGATGCGTTTGACGTCGACAACACCGTCAGAATTATCGTCGGGCAAGTTAATTATGCGCACGCCGCTATTGCGCGGCTTTGAAAATAATTCCAGTCTTATTTTTTTCACTTGTCCCTTTTTTGTTGCCATAAATAAATAATTTTTAAAGTCTTTTACCGCAATAACATTTGCAATTCGATCGTCGCGAATATTTAAAAGATTTACAATTGCCTGTCCCTTGCCTTGCCGCTGCATTTCAGGAACCATGTGCGCCTTAAGCCAAAACACTCTGCCGCGCTCGCTGAATAATAATAAATAATCATGCGTTGAACAGCTGATAAGCTGCTTGACAAAATCTTCGCTCGATAATTCAGCGCCGATAACACCGCGCCCGCCGCGTTTTTGTTCACTATACACTTTAAACGGCATGCGTTTGATATATCCTTTCTGCGTCACTGTAATGATAATATCTTTTTTCTGAATCAAATCTTTTTCCTGAATTTCTTTCACCGAACGAATAATTTGGCTGCGTCGTTCATCGCCGTAATTTTTCTTTAATTCATTCAGTTCCCGCTTTATTATTTTAAATATTTCCTTTTCATGACTCAAAATAGTTTTTAATTCACTAATCAAAGTTTTTAATTCGCGCTCTTCATTTTTTAATTTCTCTTGCTCAAGCGCAGTTAATTGCCGCAAAGTAATTTCTAAGATTGCTTCTGCCTGTTTTTTAGACAACTTAAATTTTGTCTGTAATGCCTCGCTTGCATCAAGCGCAGTCGGGCTTTTTTTTATCGTTTCAATAATTGAATCTAAATGTTGCAATGCTAGTAATAATCCAATAACAATATGCAGTCTATCTTCTGCTTTTGTCAAATCAAACTGCGTTCGTTTGCGAATCATTTTCTGTCTATATGAAATATACGATGCAAGCATTTTTTTCAGCGTAAACGTTTTTGGAATGCCTCCTTCAAGCGCGACAATTACTGCATCAAATCTACTCTGAAGTTTTGTTGCCTTGTATAGCATATTTGTCGTGAACTGCGGAGTGGCTCCTTTTTTTAATTCAATAACAACGCGAATCTCTCCCTTTGCGCTTTCATCACGGATATCATGAACATCAAGCAATTTTTTTTCGCTAACAAGCTGCGCAATGTTTTTGATTAAATCAGACTTGTTAACTTGATATGGAATTTCTGTAATAACAATGGCGTCGCGCTCTTTTTTCGTTTCATTTTTTACTCTACCGCGCACAACAAAACTTGCTTTGCCCGTATCATATAATTCTTTTAAGGTTTCACTCGCAATTTGCCCGCCCGTCGGAAAATCAGGCCCCTTAATAATTTCCATTAGCTCGTCTGTGCTTAAAGTTGGTTTGTCAATCATTGCGCTGATGGCATCGCACACTTCAATAAGATTATGTGGCGGAATATTTGTTGTCATGCCGACGGCAATGCCGCTTGAGCCATTAATTAAAAGATTGGGAAGTTTTCCCGGCAACACGACCGGTTCTTCATATTCATTCGTAAAATTGGGAATAAAGGGCACAGTTTCTTTGTCAATATCTTGCAATAACTCTAAAGAAATTTTTTGCAGCTTTGCTTCAGTATATCTATCAGCGCCGGCATTATCTCCGTCGATCGAACCAAAATTTCCCTGTCCAAGAATAAGAGGATAGCGCAATGAAAAATCTTGCGCCATCCGAACAAGCGCATCATAAATTGCCAAGTTTCCGTGCGGATGATATTTGCCCATTGTCTCTCCAACAATTCTAGCGCATTTTTTTGTCGTGCCTTTTTCAAGGCCCATTAATTTCATTGCGTACAAAATTCGACGATGAACCGGCTTTAATCCATCTTCAATGCTCGGCAACGCGCGGGCCATGATAACGCTCATTGCATAATTAATATACGCCCGCTTCATTTCACTGGAAATTTCAATCTTAATTTCGCGATTTTCATCCAAATCCTTAATATTAAACAATTCTTTGTCTAAATGTTCTATCTCAGTTTCGTCGTCGTTATTTTCAGCCGTTTCTTCTTCACTCTCTTCATCGCTTGTTTCATATTTGTTTTCTTCGCCATTATTTTCATCGACAGCCATTTTACACATCAACCTCTGCAATGTTTGCATTTAATTCGATAAATTTCCGTCGTGGCCCGACAATATCCCCCATGAGCATGGAAAATGTTTCGTCGGCAAGAACAGCATCTTCTACTGTTACTTTTTTCAAAATTCTTTTTGCGGGATCCATTGTTGTATCCCACAATTGCTGCGGATTCATTTCAGATAGTCCCTTAAATCGCGTCACATCGGCCTTCCCGCCAAGTTGATCTAAAACTTTTTTTAATTCCTCGTCTGTATAGACATAATAATCTTTTTTCTTTCTGATTCTATACAGGGGGGGCAATGCAACAAACACATGTCCTGATTCAATGAGCGAGGGCATATATCTAAAAAAGAAAGTCAATAACAGCGTCGTAATATGTTGTCCGTCAACATCTGCATCGCTTAAGATAATTATTTTGTTGTACCGAAGTTTACCCATATCAAAGTTTTCTTTAACACCGCTGCCAACAGCAGTAATTAAATTAATAATTTCTTCAGAACTTAATGCTTTTGTCGGGCTTGATTTTTCAACGTTTAACACTTTTCCTTTCAAAGGCAAAATTGCCTGAAATTCCTTGTCACGGCCCATTTTTGAGCTGCCTGCAGCACTGTCTCCCTCAACAATATATAATTCTGTTTTCTGGAATTGTTTACTCGAACAATCAGCAAGTTTTCCAGGCAGACCACTCAGACCAGTAATACTTTTCCTGCGAATCAAATCACGCGCTTTTTTTGCTGCTTCGCGTGCTTTTGCCGACGTGACAACTTTTTGCGCAATTTTATTTGCAATTGTTGGATTTTCTTCTAAATACTCGCTTAAAAAAACATACACCATAGAATCAACGATTCCTTTCATTTCAGAATTTCCTAATTTTGTTTTTGTCTGTCCTTCAAATTGCGGTTCTCGCATTTTAACGTTAATAACTGCAGTCAAACCTTCGCGCGTATCATCGCCCGTCAGTTTTTCATTCTTAAGCATTCCTTTTTTTGTAATGTAATCATTAATTGCCCGTGTCAACGCAGTCTTAAAGCCAGACACATGGGTCCCGCCTTCAGTCGTATTAATCGTATTAACAAATCCAAAAATATTTTCGTTATATCCTTCAGTATACTGCACTGCAACTTCAATAATGTTCTCAGTTTCTTTTTTCATAAAATAAATGGGCTTATGTAAAATTTCTTTTGATTTATTAATGTGTTCTAAAAATTCTTTTAAGCCGCCCGTGTAATGAAATATTTCTTCCTTGCCCGCTTTCTCGTCAATAAGCTGAATTTTTACCGGATTTAAAAAAGCAATTTCCTGCAATCTTTTTTTCAAAACGGCAAAATCAAATTCGAGTGTGGAAAAAATAGTTTCATCGGGATAAAAAATAATTTCAGTGCCGGTTTCATCTTTTTCAGTCTTGCCGATTTGTTTCAGAGGATATTTTGGATTGCCAACGTTATATTCTTGCTGATATATATGTCCATTGCGTTTAACAGTTGCCAGTAATTTTTTTGATAATGCATTAACAACACTGACACCGACGCCATGAAGTCCTCCGGAAATTTGATAAACATCTTTTTCGAATTTTCCGCCGGCATGCAGCTTTGTTAATGCGACCTCCATTGCAGAAACTTTGTACACAGGATGCGGCTCAACCGGAATTCCCCTGCCATTGTCAACAACACTCACACCGCCATCTTTGCGGATTCTCACAACAATAAGATCACCAAAACCAGCCATGCATTCATCAATAGAATTATCAACAACTTCATACACTAGATGATGCAAACCGTCTTTGCCGGTGCCGCCTATATACATAGCAGGACGTTTTCTCACTCCTTCAAGTCCTTCTAAAACTTTAATGCTCTCTGCTTTGTACTCGCCCTTATCGCTCATTTTTTATGTTCTCCGCTATAACTATAAACCTGAATGCTTGAAAATCTTTGATTTTCTTTATAGTCAACGACATTGATATTTCCCCCCTTTGTCGTTGACTTATTAGGAAACCCACAAAATCTTTTAAAAGAGATTTTGAGGGCACAGAAAAAATTATTTTTTCTGTGAGCCGCAAATTTTTTTTGGGAAAAATTTCTGTCTTTTATTATAAATTCGTTTTTTTCAGTCATATAACCCTAGATAGGCAATTAAAAACAGCCAGAATCTGCATGCAAAAGGAAAATTTAGTTTAAAAGCTTTTCTATAAAAAACCTCATTTTACCGACGATAAGTAAGAAACTATTTAATGCAAAGATAATCACCCTGAATTAAGAGGGTATTGCGCTCTGTATGGTGCATTCTATGAACAATAACTGCATTACGAGTAAGCTATAGTGAAAGACTTACGTCTTTTTCTAATAAGCTATAGAGAATTTTGCAAAATTAACAAAATTCT
>CAYIPM010000071.1:0-5106 GCA_964365195.1 Candidatus Woesearchaeota archaeon | reverse complement strand
GCTAACATTTTGACTGAATGCAATTCCTACAAAAATAGAAATAACTACAAAAATAAAAAAACCTATTAACACACCTTTTTTCATATAATAATAATAATAATAATAATATATAAACCTTTTCTCCCTAGAATTTTTATGATCAACATCCTCACGCAAAAAAAATTTCTAAAAAATAACAAAAAGCCAAATCAAAAAAAAGTGTGGAACACTATTGGAAAATCCTGGCACGAATATATTGCAAAAGACATTCCACTTGTAAAAAAGTTCCTCAAAAATAAAAGAAGGTTAATTATTGATCTGGGCTGCGGTTCAGGGAGAAATATGATTGCATCTTCTGATATCGAATATTATGGAATAGATTTTTCTCAAAAACAAATAAAACAAACAAAAGAGTATGTCAAAAAGAATAATATCAACGCAAAGCTATTCATACAGGATATTGCAAAATTAAATAAAAAAATATTCAAAGATAATATGTTTGATGCAGGAATTTTTATTGCGGCATTGCATTGTATTCCAAAAGAAGCAGAAAGAAAAAAATCCTTAGAAGAATTCTATCGCATCTTAAAACCAAAGGCAGAAGCAATAATAACTGTCTGGAACGCAGAGGATAAAAGATTTAATGCCGTCAACAATCACGGCGATGTCTATCTTTCCTGGCGTCAGAATAATAAAGAATATATGCGCTATTATTATCTCTATCACAAAAAAGAATTGCTTGCACTGTTAAAATCAGTTGGATTTACAATAAAAAAATTCTACTCACCAACAACAAAAGACCGTTTTTCACGTAAAAATTGGATAATAAAAGTGAGAAAATAAAAAATATTACTAAACTTTTTGGATGTGTCGTTTTAACCATTGTTGTTTTTGGTTTGGTCATAATCTGTTTTCCTAACAATCCCCTAAAAGAAGTACTTACCAGCCAGCTATTTAGTTTAGTTACTGCTGCAATAGTTCTACTCTTAACAATAATTGCAGAAAAAAATTATAGGCGAGTAGGCAAATTTATAGATAAAACATTTCAGTTTATTAAATCTTAAACCTCACAAATCATTTCAGAACTCGGTAAATGAGATTTGTTTTCTCGAACAATTATAGGATTTTTCTCTATTGTTTTATTTCTAACAATTGTTTCATAGTTTAATCGAATCTCTATATTTTCTCCGATAACAATTGCTTGAAAAGTCCATTTAGGAATATTTCGTAAAGATTCTTTATTAACTTGTAAAAACTTTGAAGCATCAAAGATTTGAATACCAGTAATGAATTCTTTATCATCTATATCGATTACAAGATTCTCAAATTCTATAGATTTGTCATACGTTCTATCTTTAACTTTGAAAAATAAAATATCATTGACAAAGTCATAATCAACTTCTCCTTGCCCTTCTAAATGTTTAGTGGGTGTTTTCATATTCGTGGTAACTCTCCTTCTGGTAAATAGAATGTAACTATATTAATCTTTCGGGCAACGACGATATCCAAAATTAATCTCATAAATGTATCCTTATATTTATAGTAAACTGCATAATTATTGTTATCTTGAATACCCACTTGAATAGGAATTTCATGAAAAAGATATTCCTGTAATAATTCGCACGTAAATTCTTTTTTTTGTTTTTCACTTAATCTAATAAAAGTATGATTTGTACATACAATCTGATCTTTTGAATATTCTTTCATTATTTCTAAAAAGTCTTCAACAGCAACTTTTTTAACTATCTTATTTCCGTACACCATTTTTTTAAATATCTTGATTAAAAAAGGTCTTATTTTATTTCCCCTTCTTCAAAAATTCCAACAAACTTTTTTCTGTCAATAAATTTTCTTTCCCACTCTTCATATTTTTTAACTTAAATTTTTTCTTTTTTACTTCCTGTTCACCAACAAAAACAACAAAAGGAATTTGATAACTGTTTGCATATTCTAGAGCTTTCCCGACCTTTCCATAAAATAACTGACAACTCACTCCGCTCGCGCGTATTTTACCGGCAAGTTCAATTGATTTTTTGTCTTGATCTAAAGAAATAACTAACACTCTTTTATTTTTGTTTTCGATAGTAGCAAGCAGTTCCAATCGATCCAAACCAAAAGAAACTCCAGAACTTTGCGCGCCATTTAAGAGATAACTTCCGCCTCCAGCAACAGTTTCCTTTAATGAAGATTTAATTTCAAAAATAATCCAGTTATAATACGAAAGGCCGCGTGCAAGAGAAGGAGAAAATTTTATTTTCACACCATACAAGCCACAAAGTTTCTTTAGAATTTTAATATCCCTATAACTTTCATATTTTTCAAAATAATTTTCTGGTTTTTTTAAAACAGAAATAATTTTTTCTGCTTTATACTTTTTTAAATTCTCTAAAACTTCTTTTTCACTAAGTTTGTCTAATTTATCTATCTCACGAATAACTTGTTTTCTGTCTTTTTCAGCAATGGCAAGCTCCTCAAGAATTTCATTCAATAAATTTCTATTATTAATAAAAATGACCGGTGTAATATTTAATTTTTTAAATATCTCCGACGCTATGTTTAATAATTCAGCTATATCAGGTAATGTTGCTCCGACAACATCTGCATCACATTGCGTGAACTGCCTCCATCTGTTTCCGCTTATCGGTTCATCTCTAAAAACAGTTCCTATCTGATAAATTTTATAAGGCAATTTTTTATTTTGTGCAAGTCGTTTATATTGAAACGTGAGTTCATAACGTAATGCAAGATTTCTCTCTCCTCGATCTTTCAGTTTGAAAATACTTGAAACTGCCTCGTCATCAGCATTAGTTCCGCGCACAAATTCTTCATATTCTAGTAATGGCATTTCCACCGATCGAAAATTATACAACGCAAAAGTATTTTCAATAACTTTCCTAATAGCATTGCGCTTACTCGCATCTTCAATATCGCGAAATCCTTTTACGGGTTCAGTTGTCATTTTTTCTCCACCTCTTTATCCAATATTAAATGTTTGTTCATTTTTATTCCTTTGGTTTTTACATTTCTAATAGGAGAATTAGTCAGACCTTCATACAAAGCATACGAATTCTTTGTGTAATAGGCCCACATCCGATCTCCATAACACCAATGCCACCATTCTCCTGGATAATTAACAAAACCGACTTTTTTCATTACATTAATTAATAATGCTCTATTATTTTGTGCTTGTTGAGAAATATCTTTACAAAAAGTAAAACATTTTTCAGAGATTGCATTGAGAGTTGTTCCCATATCCATCTCTTTTCCCGACGGTGTAACAAGTGTTACATCTACAGCCCCTCCCGTCGTATGGGGAGGAACAGTTAAAGGATTAGCAACCCATTTATCAACTTCTTTTTTTATTTTCTCAACAGACCATTCTGGATTATTACTTTTTATATCATCAAAAACCATTGCATATAATTTTTTTTGTGTTTCTAAAGACTTAAATCCATCAGTTATTTTAAGCCGATAAGAAGGATGAAGAAAACCCTGAACTTGCGCAAGCATTATAGCAACCGACTCTCGTACATAACATTCTGTATCCCTAAATTTTTCATTTTTTTTTGTCAACGGATCGAGGTCAATGAGAATATCTTTTGCGTAATCTCCTAAAGCAACTAATTTTTCTCCACATTCTTTTACAGGAATCTTCATAAGAAAAAAGTCAGAGACTATTTTTTGCCTATTCATATGCTATCTCCTTTAATTTCTTAGCAGGACCTCTAAGGAATATATCGTTTCTTCTACACACAACTCTTAACAGTCCACCAGGCATAAAAATTAAAGAATTTTTTGTTTCAAGTGCGGCAGCAATAGCACCAGTTCCACAAGAAGCAGTAAAATCTTCTACTCCCGTTTCGTACGTTTGTGCAAAAAAATTTCTATTTATTTTTCTTATAAAAGTTATATTGCACTGATACTTATTTCTTAAAAGACGTGCCTTTATTTTGATGTTTTCAAAAGAATTTACGATGATAACTTTATGTAAAACGCCGCCTACATTCCACATGCCGTTTCTTTTTATAGGATTACTAAACTTTATTGTTACGTTGTTATTTTTTATCGAATAATCAAAACGGCGAATTCCTACAAAAATCTTACCTCGTGAAAGTGCAAGTCCTTTTTCATAAGAATATTGTGCAGCGACACGTAATCCATTGCCACAATTATTAGTGATTCCATCGCGATCATAAAATTTCATATAAATATTTTTTTTATGCATCTTAAGTAATATCAGCCCCTCTGTCTGATGAGTGTTACATAACTCAATTATATTTATTTTCCTCAGATTTTGTAATGAATGCGTTACTAAAAAAGTATTATGAGCTCCATGCCAAAGCTCAAGATTTTTCATAATATACCTCCCCTCGCTTTAAAAATTGAGGACCTCCGTCATATAAACAAGAATGAATGCCTTCCTTACCGAATTGAGGATAGACACTTCCAAAACTTAAGTAGTCTCCCTGTTTATTTTTTATCTTCAAACAATCATCATAATTAGTACATATAAGCGAAACGCTGTCAAATCCTGTCACTTTATTAAAATACGCAAAAAGTTCTCGAGCATATCCATTTGATCCTGCCATAAAAGATCCTGCAATATGAATTCTCTTTTTTCTTTCACTTAAAGGCCTTTTTCGCGCAGGGCTCAGCACAATATAATTAAGCAGCGACACCGTCGGAATAAGAGTTCCTCGTCTCATCGCTTCAGGACTTTCTTCAGCAGGAATAACTATTTTTTCTCCTTCTTTTGTAAATTCAAATCGAGAAGGGAAAGAATAAAATTGTACAGGAGTAAGAGTATTTTCTTTTCCTATTCCCCAGAACAAATACGTTCGCTCGTTCGATTTATGTTTTGCTTCAAAGTCAGGCGGAAGTTCCATTTCCCAAAAAGGAAATCCACTCTCTAAATCTTCCTCCAATTTTTGAGCAAACAAAGAATTATAACACGATTCAGGAACGCCGAAAGAAGATATTCCTGCAAATTGTAAAAATTTCTTTCGTAACTCTTTAAGAAAATCTTTCACGTTACCCGAGTTCAAAATAGAACTTTTAATTGCTTCAACTATCTCAGAAAAACGTTTTATAACATAGACTCTATCCTCTTTTTGAAAACCTGAACGT
>CAYIPM010000070.1:0-5326 GCA_964365195.1 Candidatus Woesearchaeota archaeon | reverse complement strand
TACAATCCAATGCTTTTAGAAAAAGATGAAATCATTCTTCTAACAAAATCTGATTTCTTTCGTGAAAGGGATGGAGAGACATATTATTGTACTAAAATTAATTCTTTATTTTTGTCGTATGCATCTTTGAGCTGTGGCTCAATAAAATAATTAATATAAGTTATATTATCAATGTGATCTGCTTCTCTTATATTTCTTCTTCGTTGTCGTACTTCGAAGGCATTTTCTACAACATTTGCATATCTATCAAGATCACATTTTTTTGAAACGGTCAGAATATCATCGTATGTCGTTGGAAATTGACCACTTTGTAACATAATTAAGTCTCGCGTTGCAAATAAACAAACTTTTGCAAACGTTAAAGCTGCAGTTATTTTGTCGCCGTGCCTGTGAGAAAGAACTGCGTTTAATGCACGCCCACTATGAAATCTAATATCTTCTAATGCATCAATTATTTTTATTGGTTGAGGGAGCATTTGTTCAATTACCTTTTCGCCGGAAATTGTTTTTCCTGCAACGACTAATTCTCTTTGGTAGATATTTTTCTGAAAAGGAGTATCAAAATTTGCTTTCAAGAAATCCTCATATACATAAGGATATATATTGACTCCTTTTTCGTCTACTACTTTTTTTATCTCTGCCCAAGGGACTAATTTTTCTCGCTTGAAAAAAACAGCTATTTCATAATCACTGTGCGGCATAAAATCTGTTCGTGCTCGTGAACCATATAAAATTACTGAAAATGGTTTGAATGCTGTATCTAATTTTTCAGTTATTGTTTGTAAGTCCATTGTTTTATCTATAACTCGTTGTTTAAAAATTTTTATATTCTATACATTAAAAAACGTTATTAAAAAAAGAAAAAACACCTCTCCCTAAAAAATTACGCTAATTGTCTTCGGATTGAATCGATATTTTCAGCGATTTCTTCGCCTTTCTTTGTTAATTTTATCAGTTTTATTCTTCCTTTTTTCTCGAATAAAACCAAGCCCAATTCTTCAAGTGTCTGCAATATTTTCACTGCGTGAGAATATGTGCAGTCAACTTCTTTTGCTAACAAAGAGCCATATCGCGCCTTAGACATTTTTTTCAAGGCAACCAACATCAACGCCGGTTTTCTTCTAAAAAATATATCAAAATTGTCTTTCATGTTTTCTGAAGGGATTTAATTTGTTTTGAAGCGATCAATGATACTACTCAAAACTATATATTTAAGTTGTATAATAGCTTATAAAGCTTTCTGTAAAAAAAATTAACCAAATAGTAGCGAAAATTTATCACTTTGATTTGATGAAAATTCTGACGAATTTTCAATTTTTCATTTTTACTTATTAAGCCAAAAAATAAAAAATGATGAAATTTTGTGATTGGCGACGAGGGTTAGAATTTTGTATTTTCATACAATTTCCAATATCCTTTAGAAATCAATTCAGGCTTAGACGCGAGCATTTCTGCCTTAACACTGCCTAATTGAAAAGATTCAACTAAAAATTTTTTTATATCTGGAGCCATAAGCCCAGCCACTATTTCTTTTTTAGAAAGGGTGAGCGTAAAATCAGGATCATTAATTGAATTTTGTGAAAGATGCACGACTCCGCTTATTATTTCCGTATTGTAAATTTCTCCCTCGATGTTTAAGATTATTTTTGGAGTTCCAAAGCCAACAACAGATGTATATAACTCTTGAGCGCCGAGAGCATATAGAATATATTCTATATATTCTTCATTAAATTCTTCTACCCCCTCCTGCATTATTTTATTTTTGTTCACTGAGCCTTGTGCATTTGTATTTTTTTGAATTATTTGGTTAAGTGGATTTTCTAGAATTATTGTTTGATTATTATTTTCTGGATGAATGATAAAAAAATATGCCATGACTATCATAAGAAAAATAACTGCAACTATTGCTCTTGTTTTTAACAAAGAAAAATAATTCTTTTTTTCTATTTTGAATGAACTGGATTCTGTGGGCATAACTCACCTCGATTGAATATTAAATTATAATTGCATCAGAAAACTTATCTTTATCTTTTTCTCCGAAGTCTGTAACCAGTGCCTCTGTCGTTAATACAAGTGCGGCTATTGAGCCGGCATTTTGCAAGGAACTTCGGACAACTTTTGTCGGATCAAGAACTCCTGCCTTGAACAAATCTTCAAAAATTTCTGTTTTTGCATTGAATCCGAAATTTTCATCTTTCTCGTTCTTGATTCTGGTTACAACTTCTGTTTCTTCTTTGCCAGCATTACGCGCTATCTGACGCAAGGGCTCTTCAAGCACACGTTTTATAATATTGACGCCAACCTTTTCATCCTTTTCCAACATAAGATTGTTAAGTATATCTTTTGCTCGAAATAATGCGACGCCGCCGCCTGGCACTACTCCCTCTTCAACTGCAGCTTTTGTTGCATTTAATGCGTCGTCAATGCGCATCTTTTTTTCTTCTAACTCTGTTTCTGTTGTTGCTCCAACTTTAATAACTGCGACGCCGCCGCCGAGTTTCGCAAGCCGTTTTTTTAATTCTTCTTTTTTATAACTTGCATCTGTATTTTTTATATGCGACTCTATAAGAGATTTTCTTTTTTCAATGGCGCTTTTTTCTCCCTTGCCGTCAACGATTATTGTTTTATCAGCGTGAATAATTACTCGTCTGGCTTTTCCCAGCGCATCCTCATCGAATTCTTCAAGTTTCATCCCCTTTTCTTCACTATAAAGCGTTCCTCCTGTTAATACTGCAACATCTTCAAGTATTTCTTTTTGCTCGTCGCCAAAACCAGGAGATTTTATTGCGCAGACTTTTATTGCGCCCTTGATGAGATTAATGATAAGCGCTGCCTGTGCTTCCCCTTCAATATCTTCTGCGATAATCAATAATGAACGGTCTTCGCGCGCAATTTTTTCCAGTACCTGCATGACTTGTTTCAGCGCGCTAATTTTTTTATCGGTTATTAAAATATAGGGTTCTTCCAACTCCGCAATCATCTTTTCATGATTTGTCACCATGTATGGCGAAATAAAGCCACGGTCAAATTGCATTCCTTCCACGAGTTCAAGAGTTGTTTGAATGCTTTTTCCATCTTCGACAGTGATGACGCCGTTATTGCCTACTTTATCCATTGCCTCTGCAATGAGATGGCCGATTGCCGGATCATTATTTGCTGAAATTGTCGCCACTTGCGCAACCATTGCTTTGTCTTTGACCGGCACACTTTTTTTCTTCAAATGCGCGACTATTTCCACAATAGCTTTTTGAATGCCGCCTTTTATTTCTATTGGGTTAGAGCCGGCAGTAATATTTTTCATTCCTTCTTTAATTATGCTTTGTCCGAGGATAACTGCAGTTGTAGTTCCATCACCGGCATCTTCCTGCGATTTTGATGCAATTTCTTTGACGAGTTTTGCACCCATATTTTCAAAATTATCTTTTAATTCGATTTCTTTTGCAATGGTTACGCCATCGTTAGTCACCAACGGCGCAGCCATTTTATCAAGAATAACATTTCTTCCTTTTGGACCAAGCGTGACTTTCACAGTGTTTGCCACTTTATCAACGCCACGCACGAGCGCGTGCCGCGCATCTTCTCCAAACATAATTTTTTTTGATTTTGCCATGATTAGTTATTTGTTTTATTTTCCTCTTTTTCTTTTTTTGTCGCCTCATTTATTGGACGAATTTTATTTAAATGATTGTTATAATTTTTTTGATCTTCTTGAGTAATTTCATTATCTGTTCTTTTTATTTTATGAGATCTCATTTGGATTCCTCGTTCAATTTTTAACGAATATTTTTCATACTGATCAAGAACACCATCATTTCTTTTATCCACAAATATTTCGCGATGTCTTTCTTGCGATTCTGAAGGAAGTTTGGTTATTGCTAAATATGTTACAGAATTATGAGATTTTGTTGCAATGTGCCGCGCTAAATATATTCCCGTATGATCTATCAAATCTGCAAAATCCCCCGGATAATTGACTATGATTGTTTTTTCCCCTTCTGAATATATTTCAAGTGCTGCAGTTAATGATAATACTCCTACTCCAATAATGTGCATTAATTTTTTCATGTTAGTTATTTTTCTTTTAAATTAATTAATATATGTTTAAATAATGAATCACTTTTAAGAAATTCGGCATTTTCTTTTCTTAATACGCGAATAGGCATACGAGATAATGAGATATGTGAAACTGTTTCATGGTCTGTCTGAAGTTCATTTGACTCAACAAAAAGATATACATTATCGTTTCTAAAAACTCTTGTTCCGATTGCCTGTCCAATATATCGTGCTTTCATTTCTTCATTTGTTGGGTAGAGTCTTACTTGATATTCTCTTCCAGCGGTTAATTCTAATATTTGTGTCATGTTATTTTCAGAAATTTTCCCCATATAATTTATTAAAATATGCTTGCGTTTCTCCGACGGGAAGTTTTACTACAGGAGAATAAGGATGAGGGCTATTACCATCTACAGTCATGCATAACCATTCTAAATAACTTAAGGATTTATCTTTTAATTTTTCGTCTAATTCAGATTTAGACTTAATTTTTCTGGCTAACTTGGTAAAAGAATCTATAATTTTTTTAAAATATTCTTCATCTTGAAATTTAGCGAGAAGTGATAATGAAACTGCAACTTTTATTGAATCAACTCTTGAATAGGATCTATATTTTTGTTGTGCATATTCTTTGGCTTGTTCACGTGTTCGCATCATATTTTTCATTTTATTCAATCCTCGCTAAAATATCTTTTAATTCAATGATTATATATTTTTCTCCGTCGAATTCAAATTCGTCAGATGAATAGCCGCCGTAGAGAATTTTATCTCCCTTTTTGAGCGGAATTTCTTTGCCTGACTGGCTTACGCCAACTTCCTCAACAATTGCCTCTTTTTTTTGTTCGCGCGCTTCATCGGGAATATAAATTCCTGCATCGGTTTTTTCTGCAACTTTTATTGGCTTAATTAATACACGTTCTCCGAGAGGTTTTATTTTCATGGTAATTTATGTCTGATACGTTTAGAACATTAGTTAAAATTATACTTGGATTATCATTTAAAAGATTTTAGATGATGGCGAATATACATTTTTTAGGAATACGATTACACAAACTCTCTATTGTCTACGGCAAATATTGTTCAAAATCATATTCACGAGCGATAAGGAGCGCTAATATATTTCCATCATACATCATCCCTATTGCTTGATAATCTGCGGGATGCGATCCTTCGACGGCAAACCCTCCATCAGGTTTTTTAACAAAGTTAGGAAATCTCATATTTCCATACGGAGGACGTTCTCCTTGTCGGCATATTTCTTCTCTTCCTTGAA
>CAYIPM010000069.1:0-5335 GCA_964365195.1 Candidatus Woesearchaeota archaeon | reverse complement strand
GTGAATACACATTCATTTCTGCCGTTGAGACTTTTACAATCAAATCCAACAGGACAGCAATTTTGTTTTTCAACACCAGTTGCGCCGTCGATACCATCTGCTTTATAACAATCCAAGCGAGAATCAATAAGTCCTGAGTTAGGATATTTCCAATAACTGCCTGCCGGCTTATTAACCCAATTGTCATCATCTAAAACAAAACACATCGGTTTTGTATCTTCAAAGTGCGTGTTAAAATATGTTGTCGTTATTGAACTGGGATTAATGCTGCTCGTCAACGAAACAAAATAACTTCCTGGAATCGGCAGGCGACGGTCAAACGTGACATGGCAGTTCGGCGACGAGCAATTAAACATAGAACCCCATGGTCCAAAAAAGCTCCATAAAAAAGTAATTTGACTATAATCTGCTGTTGCAGCGCTTGCAGGAACATTTTTAATTACAATAGGACATGCCCCTCCAGTGTAACCGGGCGGACAACCCCTTGTCTGACTTGGACAAAACCCTCCCAAACACACAATTTCCCGCGTGCCATTGGAAAAAATAGTTTCATTAATAGCATAGGTGCCTGCGGCGTTAAAATGAACATTGCGACTGTTAAAGAAACTTCCCGTCGCTGGCTCATCTATGTATGACAAAATAAAACTGGAATCAATCACAAGAATTGACATTTGTTTAATGACTTTCTCTCCACGACCGTCGTTAAGTTCCAAAAAAATATTTTTTTGTCCGATAGTAGAATAAGAAAAATTAAATTGAATAGTGTCGCCGCTTTTTACAATCCCTTCTTTTTTTTGATTTGCTTCTCCCAGCGTCCAAATATAACGGATATTTTGATCATCAAGATCTGTCACAACTGCGGTAAAATTTAAATTCTCATTCAAAAAATAAATTTGTTTATCTATCGGATTCATAAAAGTCGCATTTGGCAAAATATCAAATTCAGCTCCAACTTTCAAAATGCCATAGGGATTATTATTTGCGCGTGAATCAGCCACAACATTTCCCACTTTGCTTTTGAAATAATAATCTCCTTGCACAAAACTGCCATCTGATTTTTTTCCTGCCTGCCAGACATATACACCTTGGGTTATAATGCTTGCAACTTTTGAATCAAACCAAAATAATCCGCCGTCGATGTGGTAAATTTCATATGTGATTGTTGCATTTTGAAGATTTGTGCCTTGCGCAATAAGCTGCACGCTGGATTTAATTCCTGTCACATTAATTGGCGTGCCGATCATATCTGCCCAATGTGATTCAGTCAAATTAGGAACAGCATACTCTTTTGAAATTTCAGAATGATTCAGCGCATAATTCCACACTTTCACTTCATCAATTAATCCACTAAAATTTTGGTTGCCTGCGCCGCTTCCTGTTTTGAATGGAATCACTGCAGTATTTATCGACGATACACTTGTTGAAGAATTTTTCTTCACATCATCAATATATACTGCTATCTCGCTATTTGGCTTAAACGTCGCTGCGACAAAATGCCAGTTGCCATCATTCACAGAACTATCTGAAATTAAATATGAGCTTGCAGAGCCGTCTGAAATATACCACAAAACTTTTCCTGTGCTAATGACATGTAAACTATAAGCAATAGTAGGATTAGTGTTATCTTGCCGTTCACCAAGAACAAAAAGATCATTATTAGTTGTTTTAATCCATGCTGAAACACTTACTTCTGTGTCAATAACAAGTTCATTTGTTGTATTCACATAATTTAAACCATCCAAACTAATTCCTTTCCCTACTTTTCCAGTAGCAAAAAGAGGATTCCCTATACCAGTACCATGATTATTATTTCCAGAACTATCTTGAAAATTATCTTCAAATTTATAATACAGGCGTATTCCTTTTTGAGGTTGACTCGACGCTTCATTAGCTTCACTATTATCACTAGGAACGCATGTTGCAGGGTCGTTAGGATTAGTGCGGCAGTCAGGATCATCGCAATCAACTAAGCCAAAAAGAGAATTAACATTCAAAACATTAACACTGCCAATTTCTTGACTGCCGCTGGCAAAAAATCGTGGTGATTGACTTGTATAAATCTCGCTCACTTGCGCCGCAGTCAACGATCCATTAAATACCATAATTTCATCAATCGAACCATTAAAATCACGATCATTAAAATGATACTGTCCATTGCCAATTCGCGCTTTTACTCCGGCAGTGTCGACATCACCGTTCCAGTTGCTGATAGTTCCTTGTTGTGTTTGTACTCCATCAATATACAAACGAAGTTTAGTTGATTCTCGTACATAGACAAAGTGATGCCACTGTCCATTATTCACCGGCCCCAGCGAACTCAAATACATCTCATTATTTGAATCATAGATATACGTTTGAAGATAATTATTTATGGTGTATATCTGAACACGTGGCTGACCACTGCCATTATGTCCTGAACTCCACAAAGTAGAATGAACATGGTAGGTATTTTCATAGTAACTAGTTTTAAACCATCCAGAAATTGCAAACGGCTTATTATTAAATTGAACAGGATTAACTGATTGAATATAATTTTCATCCCGGAAAATTTCATTTAAAGCAAATGAAGTAAGATAAAACCCTGAAAAATTGATGCATCCGCCAGAAACACAATTAGTATCATAATTCATTAAAAGTTTATCTGCAACATAATTAGTATCATAGCTTGTTCGCGCAGGAGGCACCCAGTCATTATTGTAAGGACCATAATCTTGGATGACTCGGCTATGTTTATTAAAATCACTGTCAAATGATAAATACGTCGTAAGATTTGTATAAGGAGTTTGATTCGATATGACTAAATGCGCAACATTATTATCTATACTAATATTTCGCACAAGAGACTCACTCGAAAGATTCGTAATGATAATTTTCCGATTATTGTTTCCGGATAATTCAATCACGCTGATAACTGAAGACAAAACAGGAGAATAAAATTGACTGGTGCTGGAAACAAACGTAAAATTAAGCGTAACTCTGCTGGTGATATTAGAAATACTAAAAGAATTATCGCCGACAAAAAGTTGATCTGCGCTTGAATGCCAACTGCCATTATAATAGCCAACCTTTAAATATAAACTGCTTCCGCCAGCTGTGGTGATATTTGCCTTCACTCTAAGCACAGTTACTGCACTATCAAAATCATTATTCTGTCCGTCAGAGCATTGTGGCACGGGATTATTCTCAACAGTATCAATTGAATCATACGTTGTGGGATCACTTGGATTTATCCAGCAGCCGGGATCAAGATTATCAATGAGTCCATCATTATCATTATCGACACCGTCGGCGCATGCGCTATAATTTCCTTCCCGACCAGTAGGACTGCTGCAATCAGGATCATGCATAAGTTCACTGGTATCCAGTTTGCTTGCGCATCCCGGATCATTCATGTCCTTAAGTCCGTCTTTATTATTATCATACCCGTCATTGCAAATTGCAAGCGTTGCATTTGCAATTAATCGACAATGATATGCTGCAGTCATATCAGTAGAATCTTGATCACGCGATTGTCCAGAAGTATAACATTCTGTTCCACCAAGCCATATAAAAGTATCTGCATTTGTATAGCTAGAACAACCAGCAACAGGCCAACATCCTGCTTTATAAATCTGAACTCCTAATTGCTGAGCAGCAGATTGTATAACATTTTCTCCTGAGGTGCACGCTTGACTAAGACTATTTGGAGAATGAATAAATCCTACTTCCTGGCAAAGATCACTATATCCTGAAAGAGGAAAGCCGGGCCTCCATCCTTCAACCCACACATTAACATTAGATAATAATGCTTCAGAATAAAAATCAACTTTTCCATCACCGTCATTGTCGATCCCATCATTGCATTCTGCAGCGCGAACGCTCGGAAAAAATAAAAACAACCCCCCTGCAATTAATACTATAAAAAGTAACACCACCTTTTTCATGTTAGTAATAAAAAAAAGAACTTTATAAAGACTGTGGTTATACCAACGGAAAAAAAATAAGTTCAAATTATTTTTTGCCGAACTTTTTCTTTCGCCGCTTGGCAAGATTTGTTATGTCCACAAATTGAAAACCTCGTTCTTTATAACGCGGTCATAGCTTTAGGGTTTTCAATTTTGGATCACGAGAAAATCTTTATGATTTTCTGTGCAGAAAATTCAAACATAAAACAAGAATTTTCTTGCATCCTAAAAACAAGGGGCTTTACAAACGGCCACCTTTTAAGGTGCGGTGCCCCATTGTTTTTTTGATTTCTGAATATACCCGTTCTGATTTTTGTTTTAATAATTCAGACAATGCAAAAAAGGCCAGGATAGAGCCAAAAATTGCTGAAAAAATAAGTGCGTTTTCTTTCAATCGAGTCAACACAGGAATAATTTTTGCTTTGTCAACTTTACTTTTTTGATAACGATATTCTTCATTGGCAAGTTTAAAATTAACAGACGCTGATCCTGCATCACCAATAAAAATAAAAGATTCTACATCCCGTAAATAGCGCTTCAAATCTTCAAGATCAATGCCTGAAACATCATAATCCATGTCTCTTTTTTCAGAAATTTCTAGTTCGAGTTCACTATAATTTTTTTTCAATTGTTCCAGTTGTTCTGAAAGCACAATAAGTTTTTTCTGATTTGTTTCTTCAGAGGTTGTATTAATGTCTGCAGTGGTATCGACGACAAAAATGGGCTGATTAAAGACATAATCTGCAATTCGTACTGTCAGATTAATTTGACCGCTTTCTTTGACATTTCCGTTCACAAAAATATAATCTTTTTCAAAAGGACCTAAAGTATCAATCGGAATCACGGCATACGTCGAAAATCCGCTTCCCGAAATAAATGCATAGACATTTTCAAGAGTAAGATCACGATTGTTTTTAATCTGAATATTAAACGCAACATCGCCCAGCGCGATTTCTTTCGGAAAAAATTTAATAATCTCAAGTGCAGCTGCATGTTGAGTAGATGCGTTTTCCGACTTTATACTTTCATTGCCGTCGGGAATAGTTTCCTGTGCAAACACGCTGCTCGCAAAAAGCAGGCATACAGCAATAAAAAAAATTTCTCTTTTCATTTTCATCTTCTGTAATAAAGAAGAACAATATTATAAATCTTGCTCAAAAAAATCGTCTGATGCTAAACATACTGTTTTGCATCATTACCATTCACATTGGTATGCAGCGCAAAATTATGAAACTTTTTCTCGCCGCGAACCAGCGGAACATCGCTAATTTTTATGTTGCAAATTTCCGACGGCAAAAACCGCCGATTGCAACAAAATCAACTATCTGCAGCTTGCGAACAAAAGCATTTTAAGAAAAAAATAAAAATAAGAAAATGCTTTTGCGAGTTGC
>CAYIPM010000068.1:0-5478 GCA_964365195.1 Candidatus Woesearchaeota archaeon | reverse complement strand
CAGGGGTTAGCACCTAAAAAGGCTAACCCTTTATACTTTATATACTAAAAATTAATTCTTGGAGAAAACATTGATAATGAAGAAATATTTTCAAAACTAAAAGAATTTTTCCATTCAAAAAAACAAGAAGATATTGATAGACTTAATCCCAGAAACATCAGGTTATTTACTGTAGCTCTTGAAATTTTACAAGAAAATAAGAAATTATTTCCAATTAATCTTGCTAATTTAGATTATGTTTATAGCTATGGAGATAAATCTCTTAAGTATTCATGGAAGTCTTGTGAATTTAATCTTACAAAAGACTTCATAAAAATAAAAGATATTTTAATTAAAGTTACTAAAGAGCTAATCTTGAGTGAAATAAAAACTAAGAAAGTTTATGATTTTATAAATCAAGCAGACCAAATGTGTAAAGAAAAATATAGTTCCGATATGGAATCTATAGGTTTGTTTAATGAAACTAAAGAATCTTTTATTTATCTTGAATACCATATTTTTGATGATGATTATCGAAATGAAAGAGCTTGTGAATTTAACATACTATTAGTTTCTCCAAAAATAACCTTGCTTAAAATATTACCAAATAATAAAGGAACAATTTATTCTAATCTGGTTTTTAGAGAAAGTTAAATCCTCGTGAGGAAAATGGTGGGGCGTTAATCCTTAGGATTAAATCTCTTACATAAACCGAATAACTATGAGCTATTTGAGTTCAAAGATGCGACAAGAAGTAGAACCAAAAAGTTATATGCTCTGACAAAGCTTTTAATCATCATATTCTTTATTGTAATATGATTAAATCAATAACACAAGAAGAATCAATGGGTTGTGGAATAGCTTGTGTAGCTTTTGCATTAAGAAAGTCTTATAAGGCAACTAAAAAACTATTTAATAATCCTCATTATTCTCAATCAAGAGGTTATTATTGCAAGGAGTTAGTAGAAGTTTTAAATAAAAATGGATTAAATTATTCTTTCAAAAAGTTTAAAGAAAAATATAAATCTCTCCTAAATAAAGAAGGCACAATTATTTTTGTTAAAAAAAGCAAAAAATATCCCTTAGGGCATTACTTAATTAAAACTAAAAGAGGATGGATGAATTCTTGGATTAATTTTCCAAATATTTCTCCAACAAAAAGTGGATTTCAAAAGAAACTTCCTAAAGAAGCCCAATGGATAATTTATTCTACTAACTAAATCTCAAAATCGAAATATTTATATACCAATTATATTTAATATATAACATGGAAAAAACAACCATACAAATCAATTTTGAAACTCTTGAAAGATTGAAATCTCTAAAAAGCTCTGAAAGACAATCTTATGATGAGCTATTAAATAATTTAATAAATAATTGTGAAGAAGAAAGGTTAAGTGAAGAAGAGATTAATGAGATACAAAAAGGTTTGGAAGATGTTAAGAAAGGAAGAGTTTATCCTATTGAGGCTGTAGCAAGAGAATTAGGAATTACTCTAAGATAAAATGTTTCAAATTGAATTAACTGAGACAGCAAAATATTTTCTTAAAAAATTACAAAAAAAGGATGCTGAAATTATCTTAAATAAGATTTATTCGATTAGAGAAAACCCCTATAGATTTTTAAAAAGATTACAAGGCGAAAAATTATGGAGATTAAGAATTGGGGATTATCGAGCGGTTGTTGATGTTATTGTTTCTATGAATAAGATTATTGTTGTTAGAATCGGTCACAGAAAGAATGTTTATGATTAATTTCTTATCGCAGAGGAAAAAGTTAGGGAGTTAATCCTTAGGATTAAGTAATCGTGAGTAACCTTAATCCACTTTAAATCATCTCGCAGATGATTTAAATTGTATATGTCTGACTATAAATAAACCTAAAAAGCATTCTTTCTTTCCTTGAGCATGGTTAAAAGATGTGAACGATGCGGTATTACTGAAGATAGAGCGCAGATATTTGATGCAATAATTGATTTTGGATTAATGCGCATCTGTGAACGTTGCAGTATTATTGAAAATATTCCTCTGATAAAAAGACCAGACACACGGCAGCTAAAACAGTTTGAAAAAACAATTAATGTGCATGATCGGCTTAAAAATATGAGCGGCATAAAACCCACAGAAAAATCGCAGACATTTTTTCGAGAAGATAAACTCCGAGAGTTAGATAAAAATCCTACCCGACAATTAGCAGAACAGGATAAACTTAATTTAATCGATAATTTCCATTGGGAATTAATGAAAATACGACGCAGAAAGGGTTATTCCCATAAACAATTAGCGCAAATTTTAGGAGAGTCGGTGCTCGTGCTTGAAATGATCGAGAAAGGGAAATTGCCCGATAATTCTGAAAATATTATACGAAAATTGGAGCAATTTTTCCAGATTCGTCTGAGAAAAATTTCAGACATGGAAAGAATGATTGCGCGACAAGAAAAAAAGCCGTTTCTTCTTAACGACGAAGGTAAAAATATTACTGATATTCCTGAAGATACTTTTGAAATTGAAGATGATGAAAAAAATAATGCGCCGCAAAAAACAAGTTTCTTTAAAAAAATATTTCCTTTTTTTAATGGAAAAAATAAGTCCACTTCAGAACAATCTGTTGTTGTTTCTCAAAATTCCTCTCAAATACCGCTGCAGCAAAATTTCCAACAGCAAAAACCACTCACACCACAAAATCCATTTCTTTCTATTGAAGAAGATGTCGATATAAAAAAAATAAGAACATCCCAAGCATCAATCACTGTCGGTGATTTGAGAGCAGTGCATAAAAAAAAGATAGAGGTCACAAAACAGGAAAAAATAGACGAAGCACATAGCATCGAAGAGCGAAAAAAAAATATGCAGGCGCAAAGAGATCAAGAACGGCTTAAAATCCAAGAAAGAAAAATGCGGGAAGAAGAAGCAAGAAAAAAGCTTGATGAGCACCGCAAAAAAATGATAGAAGACAGAAAGAAAGAATTACAGGATAAGCGGGAAAAAGAATTTATGGAAATTGATAAACGCCTCGGCGGCATGGAATTAATCGACGATAAGGATAAAGAAGAAAAATAAATGAAAAAGAAACTTAAAAAAGTTAAAAGAACTTCCACCAATATTTTCTGAAATTTCTGATAGATTTGCTTCTGATTATGCAATTGCTTTGAAAATTCATGTGGATACTATTGTTAAGATTCAGACAGCTAGATTTTGGGTATCTTTGATTACAAAGCTTCCAAAAGAACAAGAGAGTACAATATTTCAAGAAATATTAAACAAAGTAATAGACAATGACAAAAAATTATCAAAATTACTTAAAAAAGCAAAGATAGATAGTCTGAAACTTAGCTATTAATTTTTCTGTCAGAAAAATAATTATTCTGCTCGATAAGTCGGACTTTTCGGAGAGAATTCGGGCAAAGCCCTTTTTACACAAATGTTTTTAAGGTTTGATACAGTATTATTAAGATGATAAAATTGGGTGATACTATCGTTTTAGATATTCAAGCAAAAAAAGACTTGCAAGATGATCTTAGAGGAAATAACCTTTTTGCCGAAGTTAATTCTTTTATAAATAAAAATTCAAAAAATGAAAAAATACTAAAAGAAATAAATGGTATTGATAAATTTAGAAATAAAATAATTTGTGCTGACTGTTTGAAAGAAATGAAAAAAATGGGCTCTGACTCCATAGATTTAATTTACATAGACCCTCCATTCTTTACACAGAGGGAACATTCACAAAAGACGAGAGATAATTCTAAAGAATATAAATTTGAAGATAAATGGAATAGTTTAGAAGGTTATTTAGATTTTATAGAAAAAATACTTATAGAATCAAAAAGATTATTAAAAAATACCGGCAGTATATTCTTACATTGTGATAAAACCGCTTCTCATCGTTTAAGATTTTTGTTAGACGAAGTTTTTGGTGCAGATAATTTTCAAAATGAAATAATATGGAGTTATAAAAGATGGTCTAATAGTAAAAGAGGATTACTTAATTCTCATCAAACTATATATTTTTATAGCAGATCTGAAGAATTTAAGTTTAATAAAATTTATACTGATTATTCCCCAACTACAAATATAGATCAGATTTTACAGGAAAGAGCAAGAGATCATAATGGTAAATCTCGCTATAAAAAAGATGAAAAGGGTAACGTTATAATTGGTAAAGAAAAACTTGGTGTGCCTTTAATAGATGTATGGGATATTCCGTTTCTTAACCCCAAAGCTAATGAAAGAGCAGGTTATCCCACTCAAAAACCATTATTATTATTAGAAAGAATAATAAATATATCAACAAATAAAGGAGACATAGTATTAGATCCTGTTTGCGGAAGTGGAACTACATTAATAGCATCTAAATTACTTAGAAGAAACTATATTGGAATAGATATATCTCAAGACGCAGTCAATTTATCTAAGAAAAGATTAGAAAATCCTATTAAGACTGAATCTAAATTGTTAGAAGTTGGAGTAGAAGAATATAAAGAAAAGTCTGAAACTGAAATAGCCATTTTGAAAAGTTTAAACGCCACGGTAGTTCAAAGAAATAAAGGTATAGATGGTTTTCTAAAGAAGTATTATAAAGATAAGCCTGTGTCAATAAAGATACAAAAATCCAATGAATCTTTGGAAGAGACCAAAAAGAAATTAATTGAAGCAAGTAAAACTAAAGAATGTAAGTTGATGATATTAATAAAAACTAACAACATAAGGGAAAGATTTCTTGATAAATCAAATCAAAAAGAAAATGATGTTAAAATAATAAATAGTTATGAACTGGATGTTTCCAAAATATTATCTGAACTTTGATTCTTAATATTTTCTTTTGCTATCTCTTGTAATATTTCTTTCAAGTCAATATCTGTGTATTTTTTCAAATATTCCCATGCTTTCTCCCCAGAATAATAATGTCCTTTAAGTCCTTCATATAAAGTTTTTATTGTATCTTGTATTCTTTTAGCTTGGTCTCTATTAGGATAATAAAACATTATCCTAATAGGAGTATACCCTTTTTTCTTGATCACTTTAATTCGGGTATGCTCTTTAGTTATATGGTCTCCATCAGTTGTTGCGTCTTTCCACTTAATTTCAAATGCTAATTTTCCTATCAAACAATCAATTTCGAATGTTGAAGGTCTAGAACCTAAAGTATTCTTTATTTTGATTTTTCTTTTTGCTATTGGGTATTTCTTTTCAAAACATAATATTGCCGATTCTTCTAAAAAAGAACCAGCATATTTATAGAGAAATCTACCTCTATTTTGATAGACGTCAATTAATTTTCCTTCTTTGTCAGATATACCTAAGACCTGATAAATCAAATAATGTCTGTTGTCATCACTTTCCATTTCTTCGTTTCTGCTATTTAATTTGATAGATAAATCATTCTTATATTTTTCAGCAAGTGCTTTAATTCTTTGTTTTACATCCTCTTTTTTCATGCAGAAATTAAAATTTAGCAAGAAATCCTACTCTTTTAAGGGTAGGATGAATTGCGTCCATT
>CAYIPM010000067.1:0-5614 GCA_964365195.1 Candidatus Woesearchaeota archaeon | reverse complement strand
GAAATTTCTGATTCACGATTTTCTAATTAGAATTTTTACGACGCAGCAAGCTGCGGGGTATTAACCCAAAAATTCTAATAAAGAAATTGTCTAAAATTTTGCTATAGTCTATGACATCTCTAATTGAGCAGTTTGGCATAGACTATCAAGGGAAAAACATATATTTTTGTTTAATTATTTATGTTTTTCACTATATCTACAGCAGCAAGCTAGAAGAGTATTTGTCACAAAATTTTTGACAACGCAGCAGCAGTTTCTAATTATAGTCAACGACATTAATATTTGACCGTTTTGTCGTTGACTTATTAGGAAAAGACGTACAAATATGGGAAAAAACTTACGTCTTTTACTATAGAATTTTTACGACGCAACTCGCAGTTTCATTTTGTTGTTATTTTTTATTTTCAAAAATGGAATTGCTCGCAAGCCGCGGGGTATTAACCAAAAAATTCTAATAAAACTCATTGGAAAAATATTTTAGCAAAGTGTTTATAAATAATATCAGCATTGCGATATATATGATAGACAAAGAAGTATTCAAGCAGATTATCAATTACGTACTTGTCGTCGGTCTTTTTATTATTGCGTTTCTGGTTATCCGACCGATTATTTTTTCCATGATTTATGGAATACTTCTTGCATATTTATTTTATCCTGTGTATCGATGGACAAAATCAAAATTAAAAAACGAAACACTTTCTGCGCTGCTTGTTTGTATTGGTATTTTACTTATTGTCGTCGTCATTGTCGTCGTCATCTTCTGGTCATTGTTAAATCAAGGAATTGATTTTTATTTAACGTTGCAAAAATTAAATATTGGTGAATTAATCGCCAAAGCTTTGCCAGAATTTGTTGTAACCTCAGGCCTTTCATCAACAATAATCGGTTCTATTAATAGCTCTTTTTCGCAGTTAATTGCCGGCTTTGTCACAACTTTAAGTAAGGTTATTTTCAATCTTCCGGATATTACGGTGCAGTTTTTTGTTCTTGCTTTTATGTTCTTCTTTGGATTGCGAGACGGCGAAGCCGCTTTTGAATATTTTCGTTCACTTTCGCCAGTAAAAAAAGAAACGCAAAATAAATTCTTTAAGCATTTTGAAGATATTACCAAATCAGTCCTCATCGGTCAGGTGGTGATTGGTATAATACAGGGGCTGGTTGCCGGTGTCGGTTATTTTATTTTCGGTGTTCCAAATGCGCTTTTATTGACAGTATTAACAGTTGTTATCGGCATTCTGCCAATTATTGGGCCATGGTTAGTCTGGATTCCAGTCGATGTATACCTTTTTGTCATCGGCAGAGACGGCGCAGGATTAGGATTATTAATTTATGGTTTATTTTTAATTAATTGGGTCGAAGTTATACTGCGCCCGATTATTGTTTCTCGGCGCGCGCAGATAAATGAAGTTGTTGTCTTTATCGGCATGATGGGAGGAATTTATTTTTTCGGCGTCATCGGTCTTATTATTGGTCCATTAATCCTTGCTTATGTATTGCTTGTTTTAGAACTCTATCAGAAGCATAATTTGAGTGAAGATAATATTATTTTCCAAAAACCAGAGGCGTAAGATTAAACTGCATAAGGATTTTTTTTAATATCTAAAATTCGACGGAGATGAGGAATAATAATTTTCTCTGCTTTTTTCATCGAGATGTTTGCGAGTGTACCTAAAAGTGTTTTATCAGATAAAAAAAGATCATATGCTAATAATTGAGAATAGGTGGGGGATTTTTCAAAATTTAATTCAGAGTGAATTGTATCAAGATAGACAAGCGTACCGAGATTAGAGACAATCTCTTCCAGCAAATTATTTTCTAGTGTTGTTTTTTTTCTCGCTAAGTATTGTCGACGAGAAAAAGGAGATAAAAAATGTCCGCTTTCATGATAGGTTGTAAGAATAATCTCATGCCGATGTTCAAAATCTTGATTTAAATGGACAGTATCAGGATTGTACGAAAATCCTCCAAGCGAATAAAGAAGAGGAACAATCACAATAGTACAATAACTGGGGTGATCAGTAAGTCCAAAATTGAGGTACATGGAATCCACAAAATTATGATGCGCAGCTAAGGCGGTGGTTTGAAAACTTTGCATCGAAATCATGCAAAAATATTTTCATGAAGATATTTAAATAAGTAGTAACTGTAATATAATTATTATATATTCCTAAAATAAAAAGAGTGCCACATGAAACTAAAAATAAAAAAATTTGATTTTTTAACAGGCAGGCCTGTTTGTATGATAAACCGGCAGACAGCGCGCGAAATGAGTTTCCATGTTGGTCAGCGTGTATTGATAAAAAGAGATGGAGGTAAATTAATCTCTATTGTCGATATAATAGAAGATGTTCTTAAAAAAAATGAAATAGCAGTATCGGAAGAGGTGCTGGAGTCTTTACAAGTGAAACATGGCGATATTGTCGACGTAGAATTGGCAGAAAAACCGCATTGCATTGATTTAATCAAGGAAAAATTAAAGGGCAGACGGCTCAATGAAAAAGAGATGTATGAAATTATTGAAAATATTGCGGACAATGCGCTCACTGAAGTGGAAATCGCTTTTTTTGTTTCAGCAATTTATGAAGAGGGACTCTCGTTCAATGAGACAAAATATCTCACAAAGGCAATGATTAAAACAGGCAATCAATTAAAATTTAAAGGACATGTTGCCGATAAACATAGCGTAGGAGGTGTTGCGGGTAACATAACAACTCCTATTATTGTGAGTATTTGTGCGTCAGAAGGTTTGATTATTCCAAAGACCTCTTCACGTGCAATTACTAGCGCCGCAGGAACTGCTGATGTCATTGAGACTATCGCGCGTGTCGATTTTTCCTCGCATGAAATAAAACATATTGTCAATAAAACAAATGGCTGTTTTGTGTGGGGCGGCTCTTTGGGTCTTGCGCCAGTCGATGATAAAATAATAAAAATAGAAAAAATTGTCAACATTGATTCCTCTTCACAAGTTATCGCAAGTATTTTGTCAAAAAAAATTTCTGTCGGCAGTAAATGGATTTTGATTGATATACCGTGCGGCAAGTCAGCAAAATTTACTCGACTCGAAGCAAAAAAATTAAAAGAACGATTTCTCCAAATGGGAAAATTATTTAAGTTAACAATTAAAGTGGTGCTTACCGACGGTAGTGAACCAATCGGCAACGGCATTGGTCCTGCATTGGAAATGAAAGAGGTGATACAGGTGCTGACAAGAAATAATCCTCCCCAAGACTTAGAAGAAAAATCTCTCCTTTTGGCAGGGGAATTATTTGAATTAGTAGGAAAAGCAAAAAAAGGAAAAGGCATTCTTCTCGCAAAAAAAATTCTTGAGTCAGGACAGGCCCTGAAAAAATTTATTGAGATTATAAACGCGCAGCAAGGAAATATTCATCGGTTAGATAAGCTTATTCCAAAATTTTCATACTCAATTAAAGCAAAAAAAGCGTGCAAAATAAAACATATTGATAACAAATTCGTCAATGAAATTGCGCGCTACGCAGGTAGTCCTGAAGATAAAACAGCCGGACTTTATATTCACAAAAAAAAAGGTGAGCATGTAAATAAATACGAAACCCTCTTCACTATACATTCCCCCTCACAGGAAAAATTAAAACAAGCGGCAAAATTCTTTTATCTGAACGAAAAAAAGATAATTGAGTTCGCAGGATAAAAATATATATAGGTTAAATTCTATTATAGTCAAAGACATTTGTATTTCACCGTTTTGTCTTTGATTTATTAGGAAAAGACGCACAAATATGGTGAAAGATTTACGTCTTTTATTATATAAAAAAGAGAAAATGCAAGACCTTTTTATCCCGTTGGCTAGTTTAGTTCTTATCGTATTAGGAGTTTCGCTTCTTATGCGGTTTTTGCGTCAGCCATTAATTATAGGGTATATTATTGCAGGAATTATCGTAGGACCTCTGGCGCTTAATCTCATAGTGCCAAGTCAATCCCTCAATAGTATTTTTGAAATAAGCATAGCATTTTTATTGTTTATCGTGGGATTGCATCTTTCACCAAAGGTTATTAATGAAGTGGGAAAAATTTCATTTATTACTGGTGTTGGAAAAGTTATCGCAATGGCTGTGCTTGCCTATAGTATAGCCCTTGTATTTTTTTCTTCACTCACTGCCGTGTATCTTGCGCTTGCAATCAGTTTTTCTTCGACGATTATTGTAATGAAACAACTTGCCGATAAAGACGCATTAGAAAAGTTGCACGCAAAAATCATCATAGGATTTTTATTAGTGCAGGATGTCGTAGCTATTGTCATTCATGTTATACTTTCTTCTCTTTCCCCTGCAAGTACGTTTTCTATTATGACAACATTAGTGCAGGGTGTTGCTCTTGTTATTCTTATTATTCCGGTGAATAAATTTCTGCTTCCACAATTAAGTGTTTTTTTCGCGCGTTCGCAGGAATTTTTATTTATTGTTGCACTCGCATGGGGTGTCGGTTTTGCGTCGGCGTTTCATTATATTGGGTTTTCTATTGAAGTTGGCGCATTAATTTCCGGCATTATGCTTTCACTCACGCCGTATAACTTTGAAATATCTTCTAAATTAAAACCCTTGCGCGATTTCTTTATTATTGCGTTTTTTATGATATTGGGAACACAAATTGTTTTTCTTGATGTAATAAAAAACATCACACCTATTATATGGTTTTCAGTTCTTATTTTGCTGGGTGCTCCCATTATCATGATGATTATAATGGGCATAGCCGGCTATACAAAAAATACTTCCTTTATGTCAGGAATTATTACTGCGCAGGTTTCAGAATTTTCTTTTATTATTATTGCTCTGGGGGTAAGATCAGGACATCTATCTTCGGAAATGACTTCAGTTATAGCAACATTAAGTCTTATTACTATTGCAGGTGCAACCTACTTTACTATTTTTTCAGATTTATTATATCGCGTGCTGAATAAGCCATTGAGCATTTTCGAAAGAAAAAATACGAAACATTTGAAAATAAAATCAGAACAGTTTCCTTATGTTCTTTTGGGAGAAAATCGCATCGGTTTTTCCATTATGAACGCATTCACTCATCTCAAAAAGAAATTTTTAGTTATTGATTATAATCCGCAAGTTGTCAAACGTTTGTCAAAAGAAGGCGTTGCCTGCATGTACGGCGACGTCTCAAATAGTGATTTATTAGAAGAGTTGCGCTTAAGTAATGCGCGCTTGATTGTTTCAACAATTCCTGATCGCGAAACAAATCTTATTTTGCTGGAAATTGTGAAAAAAAGGAATAAGGCAGTAATTATTATCGTTGCTGCACGACAAATTTCAGATGCACTTGATTTTTACAAAGCCGGTGCAGATTATGTCATTTTGCCTCATTTTTTAGGCGGAGAATATACTGCAAAAATAATTGAGCATGCGCAGGAAAGTAAAGAAATCTATAAAAAAGAAAAATTAAAACAACTACGGGAGTTACAGCAAAGAATGCAGAGAGGCCATGAACACCCCGCTGTAGAAAAAGATGTCAAAAAATTTAATTTTTTTAAATCTTAAAATTGAAAAATCTACAAAGAGTTAAGATATCCGCAGATAATTTATAGTATATAATCTATAGAAATTCTTATGATTAAAAACCTTGCCTT
>CAYIPM010000066.1:0-5621 GCA_964365195.1 Candidatus Woesearchaeota archaeon | reverse complement strand
CTTTGCCGCTGCAGCGAATGCTGACACTGCCGCCAACTGGATAATGTACTAAATCACTTACCCGACACTTGCCGTCTAAAATACTGTCTCCCTTGCTTACCCAGGTCTGCACTCCATTAACTTGTAATAATGCGCTGTCAACAGGCGCCTGAATTTTTTCAAGTTGAATGCGTAATCCTGCCGCGCAATAAAAACCACTTAAAAAAATATCATTTGAGATTTGTCCTTCTCGTAAGGTGACGCTCGTTTGTTTTGTATTAAAATCTCGATATAAGGAAACTGTAGCAGAATCAGTACCGATATTTTCAACCCGTACATATCCCTTGCCATTCCAAAATCCATAATCCCGATAATTGCTTTCCCATTCTAGATCAGTCACTTCATGCAAATAAAGCAAAGGATCACCGCTTCCAAATTGCGCTTCAGAAACATAATCGACAACCGCAGTAATATTTCCCTCGATAAAATCAGGCATTGCTGCTTCGTTTGCCTGTCGTGATAACACCACAACAACATATCCTAAATTATCATCGTAAATAGAATTGGTAAAAACAGTCTTTCCACCGACAGCAACCCGTGGAGGATAATAACTAATGCTCGAAACTCCCTTAGGATATGCGCTAGTCACACGGATACTGCGCACACGAGAAATATCAATAAGAGGATTAACCTGTAATCCGACAACTTTGCAAAACACTGGAACATTTTGCTCTTCAAGTAAATCACTTCGTACCAAAGCTGGTCTACATCCTTCAGGCGCAATTTGCAAAATAATATCTTGTCCAGTGACGCATTGATAATTCGTCGGCGTGAAAAACTGCGAAAGTTGCGAACTATATCCATACTGCGAACCATATCCTGGCGGATAATATTGCGGATTAAATGAATTGCCAAAAGTAGAAGAATATGAATCAAAAAAACTTTGAGCAAAGACAAAATTAAAAAAATAAAAACTACACGCAAAAATAAAAAGAAAAAATACGATTAATTTTTTTTGAATCATGCAACACTCACCTCTATTGACGACGACTCTGCCAAAGTATAATGAAGTTGAACATCTGAAGCGATCTGGGCAATGCCAAAATCACGCACTGATAAGCTGATTTTTTTTGCTGATGCGAGTTCAGTTTCAGTTATATAATGAGTTTGTTTTCCACCTGCTGAAACGCCGACAGTGATTGGCTGCGCCGGTATTTCAAAATTAAAACAATTTTCTTTTGTCTGTCCAAAAATACCTCCTAATCCGGTTGCAGGAACGCTTATACATTTCTGCATTATTTCTGATTGCAATGCAATATTTGTCGGAGAATAAACATACACGCTTATGTCATAATTTCCTTCAGTTAAACTCACGTTTTTTTGTTCAGGATATGAAACAACCTGCGTGCTCTGATTATTTTTAAAACTCACTAACGCATATTCACCCGGAGCAAGAGGTCTTCCAGATTTTGTCAGTTCAACAAGTAAAGGATATTTTTTATCTAAAACAACAGAAATCTCATTTGTTTCTACCGTCGATAAAATAAATCTGCCGGTTTCATAGCCAGGAGCAGACACGACAATATATCCATTAACACATTGAGGGAAAAGAGCTGTTAATGATGCATCACTGCCGCGAACAATGCTTGAACCAATACTACATGATGTATCAAAACAATTAAAAGAAATATCAACGGCGATGCCATTAAGATTTCTATCAAATGTATGTACTGTCACATTTGTATTTCGATACAAACATAATTCCGGCACTGCACTGATAACACCACTTGCATTTACAGGCTCACGTGGTCTATTTTTATTAATATAAACAACGACGGGAAATTGGAATAATTCATTCGATGAATATTGTTGAATTAATACTGGATACGCAATATCATACACAAAATGATACGGCACATAACAAAATCCGAGCGCGCCAAAACCTTCTTCTAGACCTATGGGTTCTGCCTGCAATAATTGCCCGTCACTCGGCCACACTTCCATTTTCATCGGCCAATCCCGATCATACAAAAATGAAACATCCTGCTTCATCGTTTTTCCCACATCATGAACAAAATAATTGTTATCAGAATTTTTTATTTCATAATACGTTCCTTTCATTTTAATAAACGCTGTATTTGCAGTAAGTGCAGTGGTAATATTTTTGCGAACGTCATTAATGTTCCACACAAGCGGTGTGCAGGACAAAGCAACACCGTCGACAGGAGCATATAACCGCAGCACATCAATGCCATATGATTCCAAAAATAATGTTTTTTGTAAGTTGTCGTATATAATTTTTGCATTATCATAAAACGTCCCAAAAGAAGAGCGAACATTTTGCGCGTGAGTGTGCGATGTATACGAATCATTCCCAAAATAAATATTTAATTCCTGATTAACATCAGTTCGGATAGATTCAGGCAAGATAGTGCTTTTCACGCGTACATCTTGACCAAGTTCAACCTTGTATCCCTCATTGACAAATGAAGAAAAATCACAATTCTTTAAACGCTGAGCAACAAAATTGTTCATCTGTTCTTCAATAAACGTTTTCGACGGTACTTGCTCTTTGACAACATTATTTGCAGAAATATAATACCAATACGGAACAGGATTTCCTAAAAAATCAAGCTGCGAAGAAAACGGCATGTAACTGCTACCGGGAGAGAATGCAGGATTTTCAATATAGCCGGCATGTTCACCTGCAATTAAACTTGCAAGACGCACTTCATTTTCAATGCACCCCAAATAAAAATTATATACGGGTTCAAATTCTTGTGGCACCCCCCCAAGAATAATCCCGTTGCGAACGAGAATATATGCAATAACACCGACAATAATCACAATTGCAATAATGATAAAAACTGTAACTTGCGATTTTTTTGTTGAAAAAATAGTTTCAAAGACATTCATTGCACACCCTCCTTACTATTCATTTTCTTAATCTCTTTTTTTAATAAATCTACGAGGAAAAAGGGATATTTAAAGATTGTTAGAAAAATTAAATTAAACTTTTCATTTTCATAAATTCTGCTCGTATTCTGTACATCTCTTGTTCAGAAATTTTTTCATAAATTTCTTCAATTTCTAAACAAAAATCTGGTGCAGTTTCGGCTCTTCCTAAAATTTCTTTTTCACCAAAACTTTTATCATAATACAATGCGTCTACTCTTAAATCTCTTGACTTTTCAAGTTCTTTATAAATTTCTTCTCTTATAATTCCTAAATTTACAAATAATTTCTTTAAAGCAAAAATGGTGCAATCATGAATCTCTGATTTTATTCCGATTTTGATAAACAAAGCGTAAATAACAAAATATTTTGCATAATAAGAGATATCTAAAATCCATTCATTTTCTTGTTTTTCAATAGCAGATGAAAGCATATGTAAAGCGCTTTTTGATTTTCTCAAATATACTTTTGCCAGGTTTTCATTGGGATCAACAAGCCTTAATCCATTCACCTTTTTAAAACAAGAAATATAGTTATTCCTTTCTTTCATAATAATATCTCCAAAGTTTGTGTATGACAAAGTCATGATTATGCAGAATTATATGATTTTTTATAATTTCCTTAATTAAAGAATTTTGTTCCGCTAGCTTTTTATCAAATTTTTCAAAAGTCATAACTGTCAAATGTACTTTCTTTCCATAATTTTTACCAAATTCTTTTATTTTATTTTTCTCACTCTCTCGTATCTCACCAATATAAAACAAATCAATATCACTTTTATGCGTATGTGTATGAGAAGCATAACTCCCAAATAATATTAAACTGCCATTGAGATGTAAGTTAATAAATTCATCATAAATTTTTTTAATAAAAAATTCTTTCTTAATAAATTCTAATGTTTTAGTTTTTTCAGCGAGTGATACATATTCTTTTACTTGATTATTATCTAAATTAAGAGAATAAACTTTGTTTTTTCCTATTAGTTTTTGTCTTAAGACGTTGTCTTTCTCAAATTTTTTTAAATAAGGCAAGAGACTTACATGACTTTTGGCTATAAGTTTGGCCATCTCACGTATATGAAATTGACTCAAATAGTTAGTTCTAAACAAACTAATAATACCAAGTTGTATATTGTTAATAATATCTACCATATGGTAATATTATATACCAATCATTTAAATATGTTTCTCTTAGTCAAAAAAGATAAAAAATAATTATTCAAAATCAGACTATTCTTTGCCAAATAATCGTCTAAACCAGTTGAGGATTTTTTCAAGAAGAGTAGAATTGACACATTTTCCAGAAACACACACATTTGAACTGCATTCAAAATTGTTCTCGCAGGATTCTTCTTTATTAAACTGAGTTGTAAATTCTCCATTTTGTGAACAAAACTTTTTATCCATTCTGTAGCCGAATGAGAAACATTTATCATCTGATAAGCATCCACTACACGAATTTTCTTCACTAACTTTTTCAGTAAAACATGATTGAATACATTCATAATCTGCTTTAGGGTAAGGATTTCCACATTTTTTTAAACATTCAGAAGCTTCTTTATTTTTTTGATTAACATTATTTTCTAATTTTTGTGCGATAGTAGGGTACTTAGAAATAATCTCCTCATTAAATACAATCCAGAGGAACTTATCTTCTCCAATTTTGTTGCATTTTCTCCAACAGCTTTCAGTTATATCTCCCTTGTTATCTTCAGGACATTGTTTCATACAGACGAAACCATCTTCATATATTTCATTGTATTTTGTTATTACTTCTTCTTCGGTAAAATCTTTTTTAGTCAGAGATTGTATTTCTTCGGAAAATTTTTTAACTTCGGCCGTAATCTCACTTGCATTGTCGTACCTTGGACATATTCCACAATACACACTTTGTCCACATCCATTATCCCAATTGCCGCACTGCTTTCCAAGTTGCGAACAGGTTTTGAGTGTGCACGTAGAGTTTGATTGAATACACACACCATCATTACAGCCGTATAAACAATTATAAGTTGTACTTCCCGTATTAGTATCAGATTCACAATAATGTTCAATTAAATTATAAAAAGAGTTTCCTTGATTTACATCACAATAATCCTTATTACAATTTTCACCAATACAAGTTTTTCCCTTTTTCTCATAATTTTTTCCACCATCACTATCGGTGCATACATATTTGAAATCTTCAGTACTGCACGTTTCACTCACCCCAAAACTATCAACTCCACATTTGCTTTTATCACTATTACACCGATTTTTACAAATGTTTTCTGCATTTTCTCTCCACACCTCAATACTTTTACATGAAGTTGATTCTCCAAGATTATTTTCAAATCCATCATAACATCTAAAGTCTGCTTTCTTACGCCATTCCTCTTTCATTGGAACGTATGAACAATTTAAAGCTACGGCAAATTTGTCAACACCACACATACTAATATTCTTGCTACTGCAACGACCCGAACATCTTTCTTCAGCCCTCTCACGCCAAACATCAGTAGTTTTACAGGAAGTATTACTTTCAGATTCAACAAACCCATCATAACATCTCCAAACAGCATCTTTGTAAGTAACATCATTAGCAATTACAAATGGATAAATAAATAGTAAAAAAACAAATACAGAAATTCCAAACACCAACTTTTTCATAATAATAATAATAATAATAATAATAATAATAATGATTTA
>CAYIPM010000065.1:0-5656 GCA_964365195.1 Candidatus Woesearchaeota archaeon | reverse complement strand
AAGACCAAAAAGAAGCAAGAATATTTAAACGTATCCTAAAGACTTAATAGAACCAACCAAAAGTAGATTTTATATAGTAATTACCATTTATGAAAATATGACAAATGGAAATGAAGGATATTTAAAAATTTTATTCATTATTATAATTGCTATTATTGGCTTGGTGTTTTTATATGGTATACTAGTAATGCCATGGTATATAGCAGTAAATAATTTGCCCAGGCATCCTGAATTAATTGAAAGCAAACGATCAATTCAACCATTTGGAGTGATATTTAGTGATAGTCCAAATGCCGCAGTTCATCATAGTTCGTCTTGGAATAATAAACTGACTCCCAATCAAATTATGGATTTTTACCGAAAAGAATTACCGTTGAAGGGGTGGAAAATTTGGAAAAGTGAATTTACATACATCTATGCTGAAAGAAATGGTTTTTTGTACAATAAACATATTGATAAGTTAATGTTATCGTTCGATTGCGCTTTTGGCAGCCCAGAAAAGGATCCTAAGGATATACTAGTTCCATTTCGCAATAACGATCCTTATTGTTTAGAAGAAGGAGATCATTCTGGTAGATATTTCGATGTTAGGATTAGTATTCGTTAGTAACAAAAGAATTGAAAAACAGAAAAAACCATTAACGTTTTTTCCACATATCAATTCTAACTTCTGCTATAAGCAAATTTTTTGTGGGATGTTGCGCGACGATGTCTCCTGATGTGGTGATGTAATTGTCCTCATACAATATTCCTTTTTTATTTTCATAGTGCTGCAAGACAAATTGTGTGTCATCGGTGTCGAGCGTGCTTGAAAGTGTTTTAAAACCATAGGGCGCTTTTTTTACCAGACGAGGATATAATATTTTTTGTCCCTCTATTTTTATCTGAATATCTCCCGAATAGAATGTAACATCGCTTCCTTGCACATCAATTGTGTCAAATGTTTTTAATGCATGCAATTTAAGATGCGATCCTTTGATATCAAGATTATGATCAAAGAGCGTTACATATTGATTGGTATTTATTTTTTGTGGCGGTGAAATTGCTGCTGTTGTCAGAAGAGATTTTTTTTGCACGCTTGCCGTTGCCAGCGAACTTGATTGTAAGGAAGGATGATTTGGTGAATTACCGTCAATACCGCCAAGCGAGAGCGTTGCTGTATCTTGCACACTGCCTGCAATTTGTTTTGGAATAATAAAATTTGTATTCGTAAGATCAACTTCATTATTTTGTTTTGTTTTAATGGTTGCTTGTTGATTTGGATTATTTTGCATTGCCTCAATGCGTTCCACTCCTTGCGCAGTCAGTGCAATTGCTGCCCCATTTTCTAAGCTGGTAGTTATTCCTCCGAATTCGTTTGGTGCTGTAACTGATGTTTTTCCTTCTCCATTTGATTTAAGCGAGTCAGTAAATGGTGTTGCCAATTGTCCTAAAAAACCGACGAGCTGTTGTACAGTGCTTAATGCCTGCTGAAATTTTTGATCAAAACTTTGTTCTGCTTGACTGGCTCCTCCACCTGCTTGCGGCGAGGATAATTCTGGTTGCGCTGGCGCGTTTGCTCCGCTTTGCGGCGCTATCGAACCTTGCGACGGATTATTATTTTTTAAATGCAATTCTCCATCGCCTGATTGTAAATTCACTTCTCCATCTTCACCAAAATTTGCTTTATTTGCTTTTGTTTCTTGATTTATTTCTACGCCGTGATAATTGTAGGTGCCGTCAGGAGACCATTGCCCTTGTCCTGTATTTTTTCCGTCAGTTTTTATATCTAATTCGCTTTGCATTCTGTTTTGGGTAAATCCCTCCCGCTGCATTTGATTTGCCGGCTCTTGCAATCCAAAATATGATTGTGGATTTGCTGCTAATTGTTGTGGGGTTGCCAATGTTGAATCTTCGTCTGGAGTTTGCGTTAATCCTCTTTCTGGATCAGAGTACACTCCTGAACCATAACTGTCAAATGCGAAACCACTAGTTCCCCCCTGGCCATAATCTCCTCCGCCATATTGCGCGAGAATTACCGACGATAAAATTGCAAGCAAGAGGACTATTATCGGGATTATTTTTATGTTCATTGTGTTAGATTTTTAATTTCATATTTATTTAAAAATTGAAAAATATAAGGTTCTGGTTGTGTTGTATTCTCGATGATCATCACGAGCGTTGTGTCTTCTTCAAATGAAATGAAATCAACAAAAAGATTTTTTTCTTTTGAGAGCTGCGCAAGACAATTCATGCAGATATAGTCTGGATCCTGCAGGTGTGATTGTGTGACATATTCTGCAATGGTGAGCATTTCTCCCAAATAAATCTTTTCTGTGTAGGGATGCCGCGCTAATTCAAATGTTGTTTTTTTATCATTGTGCTGAATATTTAAGGCAAGCGCTGTTGCAGCAGTTATTTCTTTTTTTGATATTGTTGTTTTTGTTTGCGGTTTTTCATACTTAAGTGTAAAGTCTTTAAATTGAATTTGATCAAAACAAACTGGCAAATTCTCATCGATAAAAAGTGAAAGTTGATTTTCTATTTCTTTTTGCGAGGGCGCAAGCATTTTCCCCCGGTCATAATAATAGGGAATAATTATTCCTTGTAAGTCAACTCCTGCAGGTGGATTTTTATAATAACCGCCTTGCAGACCTATTATTGTAAGCGCTTCTTTAGTTGTTTGCTGCAAACAATCGAGTGAGAACTCTTCTATATTGTTGACTGATGGCTGAATGCCTTGCTGGATAAAATATTCTTTATTTTGTTTTGTTGCAGATTTTGTGAATATAAAAAAACCAATTGCGGTGAACAGGATGATTGCAATGATTATAAAAATTGTGATTTGCGAGCGTTTTTGTTTTGGCAATTGCAATAAATTATTAGCAGAATACTGATGCGAGTTTGCCATCTTTGTCCTCTTTTTCATAGTCTATTAAGAGAAAGATATTATTTAAGGTTTTATGAGTCCTCTTTCTTTCAAATACTTTCTTGCTTTTTCTTTAAAGTTTTTTTTGCCAAATACATTAAGAAAAAAAGAATGACTTGCCCGCATTTGACTTTCTATGAGCATTTTTTGCTGTTTAAAAAACTGCGAATTGTCCTTTAATTTTTCTGCGTAATATATCACATATTGCAGATTTGTTTGAGGTATTTTTTTCATTGCAACTCCTGTTCTATTATAGGACGATATTCTTTAAATTTTTTTTCACTGAGAATACTTGCAAATATTGTACGCAAATGTTGGGCGTCCTGCATGTCTTTTTCTCCTGCAAGAATAATCTCCTTATATAAAATCTCAAATTCAAGTGGAGGAATTTTAAATTCAAATAGGTTTTTATTTTTAATTATTATTTTCTGGGGATGAGTGAATTCAAAATATTTTGCTTTTCTATGATGTGTAATCGGGATAAGTTCTATATTTGGATAAATCTGATCTTTTTTTGCACATCGTATGCTTTCTAAATTTTTAATATAAGGATAAATCTCATCCGCTGTATCTCCCTGAAAACACCAAAAATTATTTTTTTGCAGCTCTTTTATAAGCAAGGTGTTTTTTTCTTTTGATAGCAAAGGAAACAATACATCAACATCTTCTGTTCCGCGTGTTCTTCCTGTTGCTATGCTCACAAAGCCGCTCACCACCAAATAATCAGAGTGTTTTTTTAAAATTTCTAAAAAATCTTTTACAAATATATCTAATTCTGTAATATCTCGATAAATTGTTAGTACATCATTTTTTAATTCAAAGGGTTTCATGAGTATAGGAGGTAGTAGAATTATATAAATATAGTTCTCTTTAACATATATCATGAAACCTGTTATCGCAGTGTATAAACCAGTCGGTATAACGCCGCTTGAAGCATTGCAGCGATTCAAACAAAAACATCCCTCGTATATGTCAAAAAAAATGAGTTATCCAGGGCGACTTGATCCCATGGCCGAAGGTGTTTTAGTTTTATTGATTGGTGAAGCAACAAAAAAAATGGTTTCATTTATGAAACAGGATAAAGAATATGTTGCAGATATTCTCATAGGTTTATCAACTGATACGCTTGATATTTTGGGAATGCCTACAGGGATTGGGGATAAAAAAGAAATTGACAGGCAGGCATTGAAAAAGAAAATAAAGTCATTTAAGGGAAACTATCAGCAAAAAATTCCGGCGTATTCTTCTATTCGCGTGAAAGGAAAACCACTTTTTTATTATGCACGACATGATAGACTTAATGAAATAGAAATTCCGATGATGAACGTGAAAATTTATGACATCGATATTCTTGATGTGTATACTATTTCTACACAGCGATTATTAAAGGATGTCGTGAAAAAAATTAGTTTTTTGTCAGGAGATTTTCGTCAAGAAGAAATTATCGGCGCGTGGAAAAAATTGCTTGATGGTCGCGAAGAAAAATTTACAGTTGCGCAGGTTAGGATTAATTGTTCAAGCGGGACATATATTCGGGCGATTGCTCGAGATGTTGGTAAAGAATTTGGAGGAGGAATGTTAATTGGATTAAAGAGAACGAGGGTGGGTAATGTTGGAGTGAGAGAATGTGAACGAGTTTAAGATTCGTGGGAGAGTTCATCCTTAGGATTAAGTTAGCTACATAAACCGAATAAATAAGTGAGGTTTAAGTTCAGTTTTCTAATGGGGCGTGTAACCCTTACAATTTTTGCAGAGTTTAACTCAACATTTCATTAAAAGATTTTCTTGCAAAACTAATTTTTTCGTTATTTAACTCACTTATCAACAATTTCATCTTAATTAAAAAATCTTCGGCTTTCAAAATCATTTCATTGCAAGATTCTTTAGTAACTTTAATAATTTGTTGAGTTTCAACATAATACTGTTTGTCAATTCTTTCTTCTTTAGCCCGCGAAATAATTTTTGTTAGCTCTTTGTTTTCGAATAACTTATCAAACAAAATTATTGATCCTGAATGATTCTCAGATTTAATTCCAATTTTGAATAATAAAGCAAGAAGCGAATTATACATGCAATAATAGGCTTCAGACGTAGAGTTTTCATAAAGCTGACTTTGAAATAATATCTTTGCAGACTTCAAACAATTCTCGGTTTTAATCAAATAAGACAATTTCATTTCTTCAGATGATTCAACTAAGTCAATGAATCCTTTTCTTTTAAGCTTCTTTAGAAAATTCAATTCTTTCATAAAAATCCTCCAATCCTCTTATTATTATATGATTTTTAATAATTTCTTTAATTAATAAAGATTTAGTATCAAATTTTCCTATTTTTATGCTTAACTTAGAATTTGTTTCTTTCACTCTGGTTTTTATATTATTATCATTAGTTTCTAGATAAATATCAATATCACTATCCTTCTTTGGAATTCCTTTAGCATAACTTCCAAATAAGATTATCATTCCTTTTGAGAAATCTTTTTTAATATCTTCTAAGATTATGGATAACTCTGGATGTTTTTTCAATAGACCATTTAATTTGTGAATTTCAGCAGAATAAACATAGTTTTTAGCTTTTAAGTTATTTTTAATAAAAAATATTTTATTTTTGCCCTCTCTCTTGTAATCTAAGACATTTTCTTTGGATAATTCATTAATCTTCCTTAAAACTGTGGAATGAGATTCATTGAGAGTTCTTGCTATCTCTCTTAGATGTGTTTTATTCTTTAATAAAACCAAGACTATTTCT
>CAYIPM010000064.1:0-5706 GCA_964365195.1 Candidatus Woesearchaeota archaeon | reverse complement strand
TAATTAGAAAATTGCTGTTCAGAAATTTCTGTAAGACCGCTCCAGCTTGCTCCGATTCGGTAGGAAATTTCAACGATTTTCTTTATCTACATCCTTTCCAGTAATGCAATTCTTTTTTCAAGTGGCGGATGTGTTGAAAATAAATCAGTGAGTTTTCGTTTAAATGGATCTGACATAAATAAGGGGGCTGTTGCTTTATTATAATGATGTTTTTCTTCAGTTGTTGGCGCATGCTCTCGATCAATTTTTCGTAATGCTCTCATTAATCCTGTCGGAGAACGCACAAATTTAACTGCGCTTGCATCTGCAGTATATTCGCGTCGTCGGGAAATTGCCAATTGCACTAATTGCACGACAATCGGCGCAAGAATTGCGAGGATTATACCCACGATAATAAAAACTGCATTAATCTTTCCTTCTCGGTCCCGGTTATTAGATAGTGAACTATACCACAAGCTCCGCAAAAATATTTCAGAGAGTATTGCAATCATGCCGACTAAAACTGCAGTAAGTGTCATAAATCGAATATCATAATTAGCAACATGAGAAAGTTCATGCGCAAGCACTCCCTCTAACTCTTGCTTATCAAGTTTTTCAACAGCCGCGGTTGTAACACAAATAACTGCCGTGCGTGGATCTCGTCCAGATGCAAATGCATTAATATGAGAATCTTTCATAACATACAGTTTTGGTTTAGGCAATCCAGATGCAAGACAAAGCCCTTCGACAATGTTGTGGTACTCGGAATATTCCTGCGTTGATGCTTCCTGCGCATGTACCGACGCTAACGCAATCGAATGAGAATAATAATAACCAACCCAAATATACACAATAGAAATAACAATCGCAAAAATCATGATAATGGTAAAATAATTCGGTCCTAAAATTATCCCAATAAAATATCCTAAGCCAACTAAAACAAAAAAAACAATTAGTAATAAAAATACTGATTTTAATTTGTTACGAGATATTTGATCATGAAATGATATTCGTTCAGCCATTAATACAAAAGAAAAAGAAAGTTTTTAATGGTTTCTCTTTGAGAAAATGAGCCGGTAATAAATGTTTATAATCTGATAAAATAATATAATAAAAAAGATGGAAGTAATTTTTACCCAACATGTAAAAGAAAGATTAGTAAAAAGAGAAATAACAGAAAAAGAAGTAATTGATGCTGTCTGTTATCCAGATAGACTTTACCACAGTCAAGGAAAATATTTTGCACAAAAGAATAGTGGAAGAGGAAAGATAGAAGTTGTATATGAAAAAATAGTAAACAAATCTAAATATTTAAATATTATAACGGTTTATTGGTTATAAGATGAAAATTACATACGATAAAGACGCTGATGCAATCTATCTTGAATTTCAAGATGGTGATTTTAAAAAAAATAAGAAAATAGATAATGATACTATCATAGACTTAGATGAAAAAGGAAATATTTTAGGAATAGAGATTCTGAATGTAAGCAAAAAAATGCCTAAAAACTTTGTTCCTCATATTCAATAATAGACTAAAAATGGTTAACTCAAAAAATCTACATAAGTTAAATGAAAGATCTATAAGAGAAGGATATGAAATTATTAAAGAGTCAATAGAGATGCATCGATTATATTGTGAGAAGATTGTTCACGCGATAATATGGGATAATGTTGTATTCAAAAAAAGAGGAGGAATTAAAATTTTAGAAGATATGCTCGAACAAACAACATCTCCCAAAGAACAAGAAGAAATTAAAAATAATCTCATATATTGGCAAAGAAATTATGCAGATATTAGAGAAAAAGTCTATCAATTCGATTAATATAATTTGAATGTTCTATAACTATCGCTGAAAAAAAAGAAAAATATCTATAAAATATAAAATTTAAGAAAAATTAAAAATCTACCACACACTCAAAATCGCGCCCATCACTGCTAAAGAAACGAACTGATGAGCTATATTTAGGAGATATACTCCCATTGGCTTATTTTCCCATAAAACTCCATTAAGCATGCTCGTAGCAATAAAACCGAGCCACACTAAAAGACTTAAAATAATACCGTCGTAAATATTTGTATAATTCAAAATATCAAGTAAATATTCAAAAACAGTCGCCGTAACAACCGTACTAATAAGTGTGGTCAGCATTGGTCCAATCATACTTTTTTGTTTTGCTTTTGCAATATCTTTCGTCGATATCTTGGAAAGTCGAATCCATAAATTTCCAAACAAAACAGGAGAATACCAAAGAGCGCCAATAATAAAAACAATAACTGATACTGCAAGAACTGCCAAATAATTAACGCCCATTTTCAAATACTAAAAAATAACCGTCTATATAAATATTTTGCAATTGTGTCGTCACTAAAAGATTATTCATTGACGGCAATATATTTATATAGTTTGTCGACGTGAATATAGTATGATAAAAAATAGAGATACAGTGATGCAGAATTCTTTCAAGTATGCTCATATGTCTATTTTTAACAGTATCATCAAAAATTAAGTTCAATCATCTGATTGAATGAGGTATTATTTCATGGAATCAATGTCTAAAAAATATAGAATGACACAAACGGTAAACGAATGCGACGTGTGCTGCGAAATTATAGATAGTCCGCTCTGTCCATTTTGTTTATTGACTGAAGTGCATGCATGGTTGACACTCTATCCAAATCTGCGCAAAGAACTCATGCCCAAGCTCTATCATTATCTTAATGACGTTTCTAACAGAATAACAAATTATGGAACACAATGCATAAAATGCAGGGAAAAACGCGCCTTTGTATGCCCCCGCTGTTTTTCAGAGGTCGTGTTTCGGGAATTAAAAAAAATGCGCGCAGACCCATTAGTCTTAAAAGAATTTGTAATGTTTTTTAATGTTCAAGATGCAAGCACAAATCAAAGAATTTCGTGGTGATGGGTACGTCATCTTTAATAACCTCTTTTTATTCTTATAGATATGTCCGTCATAATTTATTCAACGCCATTTTGTCCATGGTGCAAAGTGGCAAAAGGATTTCTCACAGCAAGAAAAATAACTTACACAGAAATAAATGTTTCTGGTAATAAAAAGGCTGTCGCGGAAATGGTAAAAAAATCAGGACAATACAGTGTGCCGGTTATAGACATTAACGGAAAAATTATTGTCGGCTTTGACGAGGAAGCGCTGACAAAAGCATTAAAAAAATAAATGTGCAAATCGAATAAAATCTGCTCTGTCCGGAGTTAGAGTTATATTAGTAAAAATAACAAATTTTCATCGAATTTACTTCGTGAAAATTTGCAAATTATAATTGTTCGGACGAAGTCCGATACAAAGCAATAATTAAGATATTTTAAATAGTATTTTATCTTTTTCTGGGCATGAATCTGCAATTATTTTTAATTCCTATCATCGGTTTTTTTATTGGGTATGTTACCAACTGGATTGCAATTATTATGCTATTTCATCCTCGACGAAAAATTTTTGGGATTCAAGGTGTTATTCCGAAAAGAAAAGAAATTCTTGCGCAAAAAATTGGCGAGATTACACCGAATATTATGCCTGCATATATCCGCCAGATTGAAAAGATTCCTTTTATTGGGGGGAAAATAATGGCCTCATTTCAACGTGGTGTTGTAACACAGATTATGCAATTATCTGACGAGGAATTAGAAAAAATAGTCTATAAGGTCCTGAAGCAGGAATTTTTCTTTATTGAATTAATTGGCGGCGTATTAGGATTTTTGATTGGGCTCATACAATTAGGGATTGTTTTGTATTTTTAAGAGATTATTTTCTGTTTTTACTTTTGTCAGCGCGATTAATCCAAGTACAATAAATCCTGTTATAACAAGTATTGCAATTCTATAGCGCATGCTTCCCAAAGAAACTAATGATGAGACAGTTGCGCCCCAGACTAATGGACCAATAAACGAAGATGCTCGTTCTGCAAGACCAAAATATGCGAAGGCAATATTATGTTTTCCTAACGGCGCAATATCTGCCATGAGTGAACGTGACACAGTCCAAGTTGCACCAAACCAGAGACCCATCATTATTGTAGCGACAATAAATAAAGTGAAATTTGCAATAAATCCGAGCACTGGTAAAATAATTATCCAGCCAGCAAGAATAATTGTCAAGACTCTTTTATGACCCTGCTTGTCTGAAATAAATCCTGCAAGTGAACCACCGATTGCTGAAGTAATTAAAATTCCGATTAACAAATATGTTTTAACAGTATCTGACACTCCCCAGACTTGCTCCATAACAATGGGAAAATTTGTTGAAGCGGTGAGAATAGCGTCGTTGAATAAAAAATATGCAAGTAAAAAGAAAAATATATTTCTGACCGAGAATAATAATTTTGTTTCGATGAGTGTTTGTCTCCATGCATTTTTTATGGAAATTTTTTCAGATTTTTTATGCGGCTCTTTGAAAAAAAGAAGCATGGGAAGAGATAAGACACCAAAAGCTAATACTGATGGCACAAGTGTTTCTGCACGCGGACTTGCTGAAAAAATATTTATTGCGCCTGTTGAAAATGGCAATGTAATCAGAAGTCCGACGAATTGACCTAAATAATTTGCAGTTATACCAAAACCCGACACCTTGCCCCGTTTTTCAATTGGTGCGATATCATGCAATAGGGGCGTATAAAAAGTGAAAGAGAGTAAATAAAAATATAATCCGAGTGTGAAAAAGATAAGTGCAGGTATTTGTTTATCATATAGGGCAGCAAGTGCGCACACTCCATAAAAAAACACTGTGAACGCGGTTGCATAACGTAAACCTGTAATTCTTCTGAGATATTTATCGAGCAGTGTTCCGCTGATTGGAACTGTTATTAATAAAAGAAGTGCGGAAATTGTAAACGTAAGATTAAAATAAAAATCAGAGACGCCTTTATCGACGACAATCCATTGCGCAAAATAGAGAAAGAACACAATTGAAACTAATGAATTAGCAAAATCATATAAGACCCAGAGAAAAATATTTTTGTTTGTTTGCATGCCATTAATTTTTATTTATACAGAGATATTTATACCGTTGCCGACGGTGAAATTTAAATATTCTAAAACTCAACGTGTGGCATTTTTCTTTCGTCTTCAGTAATTTTGAGATATTCTCTTTTTGTCCGACCGTATAATCTAAAAAACATGACGCCGGGAAATTGTTCTGACGCGTTTTCATATTCTAAAACAGAATCATTGTAATATTGCCGTGCATACGCGACGCGGTCTTCAATGTTAGCAAGTTCTTTTTGTAATTGCAAGAAATTTTCGTTTGCGCGCAATTGGGGATAATTTTCAGCAAGAGCAAATAAGGATCGCAATGCATTTTGCAACTGATCCCCTGCTTTTATTTTTTTATCCAATGAGCCGCCTTTTAATAATTCTGTTCGTGCTTTTACTACTGAATCCATAATTGATTTTTCGTGCGTCGCATATCCTTTGACGGTTTTGATCAAGTTTGGCACAAGGTCTGCTCTTTTTTTAAGTTGCACATCAATTTGTGAGGCACTGTTATCGATTCTATTTTCAAGAACAATAAATCGGTTGTAATAATACAGAGCCATAAGAAAGATTATAACGAGAAGCCCGATTACTGTCAGAATTATCAATGTGCCTATTGCCATTTTTTAATAAACTCATGACAGTATATAAATTTGTTGCTGTTAGGGCGTTGTCCCAAATGAGATAACTCTCAAATTGAAAAATAAAAAAGTTTGGATTT